>CAYSYY010000271.1:0-5422 GCA_964435265.1 uncultured Gemmatimonadota bacterium | reverse complement strand
CCGACCGGGTCATCGAAGGGCGGCAGCCAGATACGGGAAGGGAAGGGAGCCGTCTGGTGATGCACGTACACGATCTGCGGCTTCCACTGCCGCCAGGTGCGGCCGATGACCCGTGACTCGATCATGTTGAGCATGTATGCGTCCCGGTTGTTGTCGTGGCCGACGTACTTCTGATAGAGCCACGGCATCGATGATGTCTCGAACGGTGTGCCGAGGTTCGATTCGTACCACTCCACCACCATTGTCTGGCCGTCGGGATTCAGCGTCGGCCACAGCATGAAGATGACGTTGTCCAGTATGGCCTGCGTCTCCGGGTCGTCGGTCGAAGTGAGCAGGTCGTACGCGAGCTGGATGGTGTGCTGATGAGCGGCAACTTCAGAAGCATGGACGGCTCCGTCGATGTGGACTATGGCCTTCCCCTCTCGCGCCAGGACGCGGGCTTCTTCGTCTGACAGGCCCTCAGGATGAGCAAGTCGAAGGGATATCTCCCGGTACCGCTCTACATTCTGCAGGTTGTCAGCCGAGGAGATCAGGGCGAGGTAGAAGGGACGGTCTTCCGACGTCCGGCCGACCTCCACCAGCTCGAGCAGGGGGGAGGCCGCATCAACCAGCCGGAACCAGGCGATCGATTCCTCATAGGTAGCCATCTCGAAGTCCGCTCCCACACTGAATCCGAGCACAGATTCGGGTGTCGGGATGCTCCCTGACTGGCAGTGTGCGCCGGCGGTCCAGCCTGAGCAGATGAAGAGGGCTGTCACGATCGTGCAGAATGATCTGGTCATGGAATAACACTTTCTTGTCCTGGTCCGATCTCGATCCGTTCACGGTGGGGAACGGGCCGATTGTATCAGCAGTTCGGATGGGGGCGCAAAGCGGTCGGTCATCAGGTCCGGATCGAGTACGATCTCATCCCGTATTTCCAGTACCGGGATGATCTCGGGCAGGCAGGGAGCCGGGCGTATGCCACACCCGGTCGGTGACAACGCGATTCCTTTGATGTAAAACGGTAGTGAGTTGTAATGAGAGAGCGATGCGGCCGACCGGAGGAGCGCAGTCCGGGCGCGGCCCGTCTCACCCGCACAGCGGCGCAATCTACGGACACTTCCGCTGAGAAAGGGACGGAGCGATGATGAGCAGACCTTTCAGGAGGGGATGGGGCGCCTGCCTCCTCGCGTTCCTCCTCTCCGGGGGGATCGGACCCGATGCCGGTGCGCAGCGGGTGCCGATCTCCTTCGACGATTACCACGGCTATTCGGGCACGATCGAATATCTGCAGAGAGTCGCCCGGTCCAATGCCAACCTCACCGAACTGATCGAGATCGGCAAGACCAACATGGGGCGCAGCATCTACGTGCTCGTGATCTCGAACATGCGGACCGGCACGACCCTGGACTCCCACATCGAGCTCCGCAACCCACGACGGGAGAATGTGCAGAACGTAACCCCGATGAAGCCGTACCAGGGCAAACCGGGGCAGTGGATCGACGGCGGCACCCACGGCAACGAGTACACCGGTACCGAAGTGTGCCTCTACATCATCGACAAGCTGCTCTCCGGGTACGGTTCCGATCCCGTCATCACCGATCTCGTCGACAACTGCGTCTTCTACGTCTGCCCGATAGTGAACCCCGACGGCGTGTACAACAGCGTCGAGGGGGGGATCGCGCAGCGCCAGAACTCGATGATGATCGACGACGACCACGACGGCCGGATCAATGAGGACGGGCCCGACGACCTGAACCGCGACGGGCACATCACCTCGTTCCGCTACCCCGATCCCGAGGGTCAGTACGTGATCGACGACGCCGACCCGCGGATCATGGTCCGGCTGGGGCGCGGTGAGGAGACCACCAAGCCGCGCTACAGCGTGGTTCGTGAAGACCGGGACAACGACGGCGACGGCCGGCGCGGCGAGGATCCCGAGCGCGGCATCGACGTGAACCGGAACTACCCCGAGGGCTGGTTCAACGACGACGAGGAGCAGGGCGGCAGCGGCTTCTACGCCGCCTCGGCGCCGGAGTCGCGGGCGATCCTGGAGTTCTTCACCAACCACACCAACATCCTGCTGGTCCAGTCCTTCCACACCTCGGGCGGATTCACCTACCGCCCCTTCGCACGCTGGCCCGACAGCCGGATCCCAGCGAAGGATCTGGCCGTCTTCGACCGGATCATGGGGAAGAAGTACTGCCAGCTCCTGGGGGCTGAGTACCCCGCGGAGTGGGACGCCCAGCCGGCCGCCGCCCCGGCGGCGGGTATGCGCCAGGGTGCGCCGGGTCAGACGCGCGCCCGCCCGACCGGACAGCAGCCCCAGCAGCAGGCTCCCGCCCGGCAGCAGCCGGCCGCCCGACAGACGGGTACCCGGGCCGCGGCCGGCGGCGGCGCCTCCTACGAGATGCCACGCGAGTGGCGCCCCCCCTACAACGCCAGTCAGGGCCGCCCCTACGGCTACGGCATCTTCATCGACTGGGCCTATGCCCAGTACGGCGCCTTCTCCATGACGACCGAGCTGTGGAACAGCGGCCGCGACTTCCCCGGCATGCCGGAGTTCAGCGCTTCCGGCGAGCGTGAGAAGTGGCTGCTGGACTACCAGCAGGAGCACTTCGACGGCCGGTTCTTCATGCCGTGGACGCGCTTCCGGCACCCCGAACTGGGCGACGGCGAACTCGGCGGCTGGATCTCGCCGTACGATTCCGGCAACAACGCCTTCCCCGGCGAGGCGCTCCGGAACATCTGCGACGTGCACTGGCAGTTCGAGCTGTGGAAGGCGACCCTGCTCCCCCGGGTGGCGATCACCGACGTCCAGGCCGAGGTGCTCTATACGAGCGCGAACGCCACGGCGGGTTCGGTCGAGTACTCCGGCGACACCGCCACCATCCGCCGGGGGGAGCGCCGCGGCGCCTACAAGGTGGTGCTGGTGACGGCCACCATCGAGAACCGGGGCCAGCTGGCCACCCACCTCGCCAACGGCGCCCGGCTGTCGGGGAACCGGCAGGACGTCGTCTGGCTCATCGGCGACCGCGACCGGATCACCTACCTGCAGGGCGGCGTCTGGCAGGGTCTGGGCACCATCGACGGCGTCATGGAGGTCCCGGGATTCGCGGCGGCACCCGCGGCCGCCGGCCGGGCAGGGGGGCGGCAGGTGATGATGATGCCGGACCTGCCCCCCGACATCCCGATGGAGATGATGCAGCAGTTCATGGGGCGGATGGGTGGGGGGGCCGAACCCGCGGCGGCGGGGAACACCCGTGAAGTGAAGTGGCTCGTCGCGATCGAAGGGGATGTTCCGCTCAAGGTCATCGTGACCTCGCAGAAGGGCGGCACCCAGGTCCAGGACATCCGGGTCCGTTAGGCCGGAAGGAGACGATCATGAGACAGTACCGAATCGGAACAGTGATGCCGGTCCTGCTGCTCGCCGTTCTCCTGACGGCGGGCGGCGGAACCGCGGTGACGGCGCAGGAACACCTGCAGCTCAACCCCGGCGGCTACCACGGTGAACTGGACTTCCCGATCAGCTGGAAGCGCTACTACGGGTACGCCGAGTGGACCCGGATCATGCGCGATCTGCAGGCCAAGTACCCCCAGCTGGCCGACATCGAGAGCATCGGGAAGAGCCGGATGGGACGCGATCAGCTCCTGCTGACCATCACCGCGAAGTCGACCGGGACCCACGACACCAAGACCGCCATGTGGGTGGACGGGGCCGTGCACGGCAACGAGGTGAACGGGATAACCTGTTCCCTCTATCTGGCGTGGTACCTGCTCACCCGCTACGACTACGATCCCTACGTCCACAACCTGCTCAACACCAACACCTTCTACATCCTCCCGGGACTCAACGTCGACGCCAACGACTCCTATGTCATGTGGCCGAATACCGAGAACGATCCCCGCGAGCCGTACCGGCCCGAGGACAACGACGGCGACGGCCTCTACGACGAGGACCAGAACGAGGACATCGACGGCGACGGCGAACTCTCGAGCATGTACGTGGAGGATCCGGAGGGGGATTACAAGCTATCCCCGGACGGCCGGCAGTTCATCCGGGTGACCGATCCCACCGAGCGGGTCCTGCGTTTCCGCAGCGTCGGGCGGGAAGGGTACGACAACGACGGCGACGGGCGGATCAACGAGGACGACATCGGCGGCCCCGATCCCAACCGGAACTACCCCTACGGGTGGAACCTGTCGGCGGGGTGGCCCTACACCATGTCGGAACCGGAGACCCGCAACGCCTGGGAGTTCCAGCGTACCCACGAGAACATCTTCGCCAGCTTCCACTACCACAACACCGGCCGGCTGATCATGTTCGCCGCTCCCAACGCGGTCGCCACCACCACCGGAGCGCAGGCGCAGGCCCCCGGCGGCGGCGGGCGCGGCTTCCAGCGGCTGACGCCGGAGGAACGGCTGGCGCAGATGCGCGAGGAGAACCAGTACGCCCAGTACTTCGATCGGCAGGTGGCGGCGGAGTACCGGACCGACATGGCCGTCCAGACCGAGATCGTGACCATGGGGGCGCGGATCCTTAAGAACTACACCCCCACCATCAGCGGTCTCCAGGGCCAGGCCCAGGCCAATTCCTACTTCATGAACGGCGCCTACGCCTACCTGATCGAGCTCTGGGGCAGCCACCCCGATGCCGACCGGAACGGCGACGGGCGGATCACCCCGGAGGAACAGCTGGAGTGGATCGACATCGAGCTCACCGGCGAGGGATGGATCACCCCGCACAAGGTGACCCATCCCGATCTGGGCGAGGTCTGGGTCGGCGGCTCGATGCGCAAGCACATCGGGCGTACCCCGCCGGCGCGCTACATCGAGTCCGAAGCGCTGCGGAACTGCCACTTCGTGCTCTACTGCGCCAGCCAGTTCCCGAAGGTCGAGGTGGCCTCGATCGAGATCACGCCGGCCACCAACGACCTGATGTGGGTCGACGTGACGGTCACCAACGACCGCACCTACCCCACCGTCTCGGATCGGGATCTGCAGCTGAGGCAGGTGCCGCAGGATCGGCTCACCTTCACCAGCTCGAGCTCGGTCGAACGGGTGCCGGTGCCCGAGGGACGGGTGCAGCTCGACCCGAACAACCGGGCGACGTCTCAGGCGGTGGCCGGAGAAGGTGATCTCGAGTTCCGCCTGGGGGGGCACGGGTCGCAGACCTTCCGCTACCTGGTGAAGATGACCGGGAACTCCGGCTGGGTGGAGTTCACCGTTACTTCCTACCACGGCGGCACGGCCACGAAACGGCTCACCATCCGCGCCGGAGACTGAGGGAGGTTGACTGTTTCCTGAAAAGGAGGGGGGTCGTATCCTGAACAGGCGCCGGGCGACCGGCGCCTGTTCTCTTGGTACGCCAGGCATGGCACGCAGCGCCGGACGAGTGACAACGAATTTCTGACTCAGGGCACGAACAACGGAAGATAGA
>CAYSYY010000270.1:1377-5423 GCA_964435265.1 uncultured Gemmatimonadota bacterium | reverse complement strand
GGCCGCAAGAAGGCCACTCCGCTGGCTCGGGCACTGCGCCTCGACACGCTCCAGCTCGCCGCCCTGCAGGCCACCATCCGGCTCTACCTGCTCGGCCGGGCCGATACCGGGCTGCCCGTGCGGGTCATGGCCCTGGCCACGGGGGCAGAGCTGAAGGCACGGGCGGCGGCGGTGCGCGACACCCTCCGCGCCGCCCTGCGCGAGGCCGCGGGCGGCGGGCGATCCCCGGTGGCGGTGACGGTCGAACCGACCACCTGCGTGCTGGGGGGCGGAAGCAGCCCCGATGTCGAGCTGCCCGACTGGGCGGTGGTGCTCACCCCACGCGGCGGCCCGATCACCGCCGCGGGACTGGATCGGGCGCTGCGTCGCGGACGGCCGCCGGTGGTGGCGCGAGTGTCGGAGGAACAGGTGATCCTTACTATCCGGACCGTGCTGCCCCGGGAGCAGCAGCAGCTCGTGCGGGCGGTGGTGCAGGCCGTGGTTCGGGCCGCCGGCACGGCCGGGCGATAGAGGCGCCGCTCCGCGATCGCGGAACGTTGCCCCGGTCAGGTCTCCGGCAGGAGAAGCGCGTGCGGCTTTCGAAACTGAACATATACGGATTCAAATCCTTCGCCGACAAGATCGAGCTCGATTTCGGCGACGGCATGACCGCCGTGGTGGGGCCGAACGGGTGCGGCAAGACCAACATCGTGGATGCCCTGAAGTGGGTCATGGGGGAGCAGAAGCCCACCGCCATCCGGGGCAAGACGATGGATGACGTGATCTTCAACGGTTCCTCCACCCGCAAACCGCTCGGCTTCGCCGAAGTCGCACTCACCATCGATAACACCGACGAGCGCCTGCCGATCGATTCGGCCGAAGTGACCGTCACCCGCCGGCTCTTCCGGAGCGGGGAGAGCGAGTACCTGATCAATAACCAGCAGTGCCGGCTGCGCGATGTCTTCGATCTGTTCATGGACAGCGGGATCGGGAACAACTCCTACACCGTGATCCAGCAGGAGATGGTCGACATCATCATCAGCGACAAGGCCGAGGAGCGGCGGGTGATCTTCGAAGAGGCGGCCGGTATCCAGAAGTACAAGAGCCGCCGGCGCGAGACGCAGACCAAGTTGCGGAGCGTCGAGCAGGACCTGCTGCGTCTGGGTGACGTGATCGCCGAAGTGGACAAGACGGTCCGCGGTCTCAAACGGCAGGTCAACCGGGCCAGGCGCCATCAGCGGTACCGCGACCGCCTCTCGGTGGCCGAGGTGCACCTGGCCTGGAAACGGGACCGACGCTACGAGGAGGAGATGCGCCCGCTGCGCGAGGAACTGCGCGTGCTCCGGGAATCGCGGGCGGGTACCGGCAGTACCCTGGCGCAGAAGGAAGCCGCCGTGGCCGAAGCCCGGCGTCTGGAGCTGGATCTGGAGAAGGGCGTTCAGGAGTACCAGCAGCGGGTCGAAGAGGCGCGGGAGCAGGTGCGCCAGGTCGAGGCCCGGCTCATCGCCCTGCGTGAACGCCGGACCGCGGCCGAGGAATCGGCCCGGCGCGGCCGGCTCGAAGCCGACGAGATGGAGACGCGCCGCGGCGCCGCGCTGGAGGAGCGCGAGACGCTGACAGCCGAACAGGGCCGGGTGGAGACTGAGCTCACCGCGATCGGTGAGGAGGAGGACGCGATCCAGGAGACGCTGGCGGAGGTCGAAGAGCGGATGCGCGAGGCGCGCGGCACGCTGGATGATCTCAAAGCGCGCCACACCCGGGCCAGCGTCTACTACCAGGATGAAGCCCAGCGGGCGGAGTTCCTGAACTACCAGGTGCGGGAACGCCGGGAGCGGCTCGGGAACCTGCGCACGCAGGAGGCCCGGACCCGCTCCGAGATCGAGGAGGCCGACCGCGAGCAGAGCCGGCTGGCCGGCCGCCTGGCCGAGCGGGAGGACGACCGCGCTGCGCTGCGGACCGAGCGGGAGGGGATCGAAGAAGCCCGGAACACGCTTGCCGAAGCCATCGAGGAGGCCGCCGCGCGGCTCTCGGGGATAGAGGCCTCGCTGCAGGCCGCGCGGACCGAGCGCGATGTGGTGCAGGGGTTCATCGAGAACCTCGAAGGGATCGGGGAGGCGACCCGCGCGCTGCGGACCGCCGCCGGTGAGGATTTCGGGAACCTGCTGGCCGAAACCCTGCAGGTCGAACCCGACGCGGTTCCCGCCGTCGAGGCCGCCCTGGGGCCGGCCCTGGAGGGGCTGCTGCTGCTCGATGAGACCGCCCTGCGCCGTGCCCTGGCCCTGCTTCGGGATCGAAGCGAAGGCGGCCGGGCCGTTCTCCTGGCCCCCTGGCAGACCGGACCGGCCGACGGTTCAACCCCCGCCTGGGCCGGTCCCGACACGGGGGTCGAGGATCTGCTGGCCCGGCGGATCGGCGGAGAGGGACCCGCCCCGACCGTGGCCCGGGGGCTGCTGGCCCGGGTCCTGCTCCTCCGCGACCTCGAGAGCGCCCTGCGGCTGGCTCCCGCCGCAGGCGCCGAAGGCTGGACCCTGGTGACCCGTGGCGGTGAGCTGCTGGCTCCGGGGGGGCTCATCTCGGCCGGAACGGGGGACGGCGCGGAGAATTCGGCCGGCCTGCTGTCGCGCCGCCGCCGGCTGGACGATCTCCAGCGCAAGGTGGCCCACCTGATCGATGTGCGCATCGCGGCCGAAACGGCTCTGCGCCGCCAGCGCGAGCAGGCCGCAGGGCTCAGGGAGACGGCCGCCGGTCTCGACCGGGAGCTCGCCGGGATCGAGGAGGAGGTCCACGGGATCGGGCTGAGCCTCACCTCGCTGCGTTCGCGCCGGGAGGGCCTCGAGGAGAAAGCGGGGGACCTCACGGCGCGGATCGCCGATGAAGGGGAGGAACTCGCCGCCGATGAGACCGAGTTCTCGAAACTCAGCCCGCTGCTCAGCAAGGCGCTGGAGGAGAGCGGCGAGCTGGGCGGCGCCCTCGAAGCCCAGCGCCAGAAAGTGGCCTCGATCACCGGCGAGCAGGATGCGGGGCGTTTCCGCCTGCAGGAGCTGCGGCTCGGAAGGGCGCGATCCGAACAGCGCCTGGAAGGTCTGCGCCGGGAGATCGAGCGGCTGGGCCAGAGCGCCGGAGAACTGGCCGCTTCGGCCGAGCGCCGGCGGCACGAGGCGGACGAATCGGATCAGAGCTGCCGCACGCTGACCGAAACGATCGCTTCCGACGAAACGGTCCTGGAAGAACGACGTTCGGCCCGCGGCCGGATCGAGGAAGAGCTGGCCGCCCGCGAGAAGGAGTTCCTGGAACAGCGGAACACCGTCCAGGAACAGGAGGAGGAACTGCGCTCCGAACGCCGGGAGCGTGAGAGCCAGCAGGAGCGGGCCCATGCCCTCGAACTCCGCCTCTCCGAACTGCAGATGAGGCGCCAGAACCTGATCGAGCGGATCCGTGAAGACTACGACATCGAGTTGACCGCGGTAGTCGAGACCGAACTCGTGGCCGAGGGAGAGGAATCCCCGGCCCTCGAGGCCCTCGAAGAGGAGGTGCGCGATCTGCGCGAACGTCTGGACAAGCTGGGGCCGGTCAACCTGCTGGCGCTCGAGGAATACGAGGTCGAGAGCGAAAGGCTCGAGTTCCTGACTACGCAGCGGGCCGATCTCGAAGAGGCCCAGCACGACCTGCAGCAGACCATCCGGAAGATCAACCGGACGGCCCGTCAGCGCTTCCTGGAAACCTTCACCATCATCCGGACCAACTTCCAGCGCACCTACGCGCAGTTCTTCGAAGGGGGCGAGGCCGACGTATACCTGGCCGAGGACGAGGACCCGCTCGAAGCCCGCATCGAGATCGTGGCACGGCCCCGAGGCAAGATCCTCAAGAGCCTCGCCGCGCTCTCGGGCGGCGAGCGGGCCCTGACCGCGGTGGCCCTGCTCTTCGCCATTTATCTGGTCAAACCGAGTCCGTTCTGTATTCTTGATGAGGTCGACGCGCCTCTGGACGAGGCGAACATCGGCCGCTTCCTCCGGGTGCTGGCCGGCTTCCAGAAATCGACCCAGTTCATCGTGATCACGCACAACAAC
>CAYSYY010000270.1:0-1367 GCA_964435265.1 uncultured Gemmatimonadota bacterium | reverse complement strand
TGGAGGCCTCCGACGCCTTCCTGGGGATCACGATGGAGGAACCGGGGATTTCGAAGGTGGTCGGCGTACGGTTCGGAGAAGAAGCGGCGGCCTGAACCTTCCCGACGGGGGCCGACCTCACGTCCATGACGACCATCCGATCCCTGATCGCGCACGGTCTCGCGCGGACCAGAGAACTCCTCCTGACCGATGTCACCGAACTCTTCGGATCAGGCTCGCGGATCGATCCGGCACGGCTCGATGAACTCGCCGATCTCGGTCCCGCCGCGGCGGGCCGCATCCGCACCGAACTCGAGACGCGGCTCAAAGGGGAGCCCGGGGTGACGGCGGAGGAGGTGGCCGCGCACATGACCGGGATCATCGAGGCGATCCTGGCTCCGCATGCCCGGCCCCGCCGGTTCGACACCCCCCTGGCCGGGCCCCCCCACGTCGTGCTCTTCGTGGGTGTCAACGGCTCGGGGAAAACCACCACCATCGGCAAGATGGCCCATCTCTACCGCCTCGCCGGCCGGCGGGTGCTCATCGCCGCGGCCGACACCTACCGGGCGGCGGCGGTGGAACAGCTGGAGATCTGGGCCGGGCGAGCGGGAGCGGATATCGTCCGCTCCCACGAGGGCGCCGACCCGGCTGCGGTGGCCGTCGACGCCCTGGAGGCGGCCTCGGCCCGGGGGAACGACGTCCTGCTCATCGATACGGCCGGCCGCCTGCACACCCGCCGCCCGCTGATGGAGGAGCTGGCCAAGATCGCCCGCGTGCTGGGCCGGCGCCTGGAGGGGGCGCCGCATGAAACCCTGCTCATCCTCGACGCTACCACCGGGCAGAACGCGATCATACAGGCCGGGGAATTCACCCGTACGGTCGGCGTGACCGGTCTCGTGCTCACAAAGCTCGACGGCACCGCCCGCGGGGGGGTTACGGTGGCCGTGGCCGAGGAGATCGGGATCGGCATCGAGATGGTGGGGATCGGCGAAGCGATCGACGCCCTGCAGCCCTTCGACGCCCGCGCCTTCGCCTCGGCCCTGCTCGCGCCGGAGGCCGCCTGATGCGCGTGCGGGTTCGATCCACCCCGATCATCTGGACCGCCTTCTTCATCTCCGGCGCGGCGGGACTCATCTACGAGGTGGTCTGGGCCCGGTACCTCGATCTGGTGCTGGGGGGAACGACCTACGCCCACACCATGGTACTGGCCGCCTACATGGGCGGGATGGCGCTGGGGAGCTGGTTCCTGGGACGGCTGGCCGACCGGCTGCGGCGGCCGCTGCAGGTCTACGCCTGGCTCGAAGGCGGGATCGCGGTATGGGCCCTGCTCTTCCCGCTGCTCTTCTCGCTCGGGAGCGGTCTCTACCTGCTGCTGGCACCCGTTCTCG
>CAYSYY010000269.1:1408-5435 GCA_964435265.1 uncultured Gemmatimonadota bacterium | reverse complement strand
TGAATATGACAATGGCGAAGACGATTCCTCGACTCAGAGCTGAATACAGGTCGTCGATCTTTCTTTCTTCCATTTGAAATAATCCTCCTCAGATAGATCCCGGCTCAGAGTATATCAAGACTTCAGATACCTACAAGCAGTTGACTCCTGGCAGGAAGCAGGCCAATCTTTGAAGTCCCCGCAGATGTGCCTGGCCCTATAGCTCAGGTGGATAGAGCAGCGGTTTCCTAAACCGCGTGCCGCAGGTTCGAGTCCTGCTAGGGCCACCAGCCGAACAACGACCGGAGGCGCTCATGGGATCCAAGGTCACCACGCGCGATCCGGATGACCGGAGTGAGATCCATCGCATCGCCGAGGATGAGACCTTCATCGACCTGATGCGGGTTGCCCGGGAGGACGCTGTGATCGGGCAGCGTCTGCGCGGGCTCCTGCGCCTGGATGACTTCAACCGCCGCTCATTGCTCAACACCTGGATCCAGGAGGCGAAGCTGCGCGGAGCGCCCGCTGACTTCGTGCAGGCCCTGGAGTATCTGCGGATCGACGAGGTCGCCGGGCAGGCCCGCAACCTGCTCGAAGAGAGTGCCGGGGAGTGAAAAATGCGAAGTGCCCGAATCGAAGGTAAACCGTGGGATGGCAGCGCGCGTTTGCAGTAAGAGAGTTGGGAAACTAGTTTGATGGATTCGTAACGTGTCTCCCGCAAGGAACCGGGACGGGCCGCTGTCTCATGAAGGAACAGCGGGTGCAGGAAGATCGAGGATAGAACGGGATATGGGGAAGACTTTCACTGGGAAAGCGTTCCTGGCGGCGGTCGCGGCGGCGATGGTGGTCGGCTTCGGCCTGCCCTCACCCGCGCACGCTCAGCTCAAACCCTACCTGGCCGTCTACGGCGGGCAGGCCCGCACCAACTGGGTGCAGGGGGGAATGAACGAGCAGAGTCTCGACTGGCGGGGGGCCGGTGCGATCGAGTTCGGTTTCCAGCTCCTGGGGCTGACCATCAGTCCCGGATATATGTGGGTGAAGCGGGGCTCGTGGTCATACGACGACGGCTCCTCGGTCCGCGACTATCATGTTTCGTATAAGGCGTACTACCTCAACATCGGAGCGCGCGAGGACTTCGGAGTGTATTTCTCTGGCGGCCTCAACTGGCCGATCTGGGACGAGATCCCACAGTTCGTCATCGGCACCGACAACCTCACCGCGAGCAGCGAGATCGGCTTCCAGGCTTTCCTCGGCTTCATCGTGAGCCTGAGAGTGGTGCCGATCAAACTGCTGCTCGAGGCGGGATACTGCCAGATCAACGGCCGGGCCAAACCCCTCCCACCGGGCGAGATCCCCGATCTCTACGATATCACCAGCAACGGGCCGATGGTCCGGGCCGGCATCGCCATCGGGAAGTAACGGTTCCAGCGATTCCCTGAAAAGCTCTGGTCCTGTCCCTGGTCACCAGCATAATCTGGTGGTGCGTCCGGGCGTCGGGGTGCGTCCGCGTCAGTAGTGCGTCCTTGTCCGGACAGTGTCGATGATCATAACGCCGGTGAATACACATCACCCGGAGGGGGAAGAAGACCGCCCATGAAAGTACTCGTTGTCGGCTCCGGCGGACGGGAGCACACCCTGGTCTGGGCGCTGGCCCGCTCGCCATCGGTCACGGCCGTCCTGGCGGCGCCGGGCAATCCCGGCATGCAGCGCGACGCCTCCTGCCACACCGTGGCGGTGGACGATCTCGACGGCCTGCAGGATCTGGCCGTCTCCGAGGGCGTCGATCTGGTGGTGGTCGGCCCGGAGCTGCCGCTGACCCTGGGATTGGCCGACCTGATCCGGGCGGCGGGCATCCCCTGTTTCGGCCCCGGAGCCGACGGCGCCCGGCTCGAGGGATCGAAGGCCTGGTGCAAGGATCTGATGCAGCGGGCGGGGATCCCGACCGCGGCCTACCGCACCTTCACCGACGCCGGCGAGGCCCTGGCCTGGCTCGAGGCTGGGGAGGGGCCGATCGTCGTGAAAGCCTCCGGCCTGGCGGCGGGCAAGGGTTCGATCGTCTGCGCCGACCGTGCCGAGGCCCGCGCGACGATCCGCCGGATCATGACCGAGCGCTGCTTCGGCGAGGCCGGGGATGAGGTCGTGATCGAGGAGAAACTCGAGGGCGAGGAGGCCTCGATCCTGGCCATCACCGACGGGCGGGTCCTGCTACCGCTGGTATCGAGCCAGGACCACAAAGCCGTGGGCGAGGGCGACACCGGGCCCAACACCGGCGGCATGGGCGCCTACGCTCCCGCGCCGGTCGCGAGCCCGGAGGTGATGGCGAAGGTGCGCGCCCGGGTTCTCGAGCCCATCCTCGCCGCCCTGCGTGCCGAGGGCATCGACTACCGCGGAGTGCTCTATGCCGGGCTCATGATCGATTCGGCCGGCGATCCGTACGTGATCGAGTTCAACTGCCGCTTCGGGGATCCCGAGACGCAGGTGGTACTGCCTCTGGTGTCAGGCGATCTGGGGCAGGCGCTGCTCGCGGCCGCCAACGGGGCGCTCGATCCCGCCGCGCTCGCAAGCGTGGAAGGCGCGGCGGTGTGCGTGGTGCTGGCTTCGGGCGGCTACCCCGGTTCGTATGAGAAGGGCCTTGCGATCCGCGGACTCGAGGCCGAGGCCGACGTACCCGATGTGATCGTCTTTCACGCCGGCACGAAGCAAACGGCCGAGGGCATTGTGACGGCCGGGGGGCGCGTGATGGGGGTAACCGCCTTCGGGCCCGACATCCGCGCGGCCGTCGATCGTGCCTACGCGCGCATCGCCGCCATCGATTTCGAAGGGATGTACTACCGATCCGATATCGCCTGGCGCGCCCTGGCGCGCTAGCGGATCCCGATCCGGGAAGATCGGGCGAGAGCTAACCAGACGACCGGAGGGAGACCATGCCGCAGGTCGCGATCATGATGGGGAGTGAATCGGACGGCGCCGTCATGCAGAAGGCGGCCGTCGTGCTCGACGAGTTCGGGATCGGGTACGAGGAGGCGGTCCTCTCGGCCCACCGCACGCCCGAGCAGGTGGTGGAGTTCGTCCGCGCGGCGCCCGGGCGGGGGGTGAAGGTCTTCATCTGCGGGGCCGGCCTGAGCGCAGCCCTCCCCGGGGTGGTGGCGGCTCACACCGACCTGCCGGTCATCGGGGTGCCGATCGACGCCGCCATGGGCGGTCTCGACGCCCTGCTCTCGATCGCCCAGATGCCCCCCGGTGTGCCGGTGGCGTGCGTCGGGATCGGGAACGCCCGCAACGCCGCCTACCTCGCGGCCTGCATCCTGGCTCTGCAGGATGAGGCCGTCGCCGCGGCCTGGTCGGAATTCCGTGGGCGCCAGCGCGGCTGAACCTGGCCCGGCCAGGCTCTACCCCGATGAAGCGGGGCTGCTGGCCGCAGCCGAAGCTCTGCGCCAGGGCGGGGTCGTCGCCTATCCCACCGAAACCCAGTACGGCCTCGGCGTGGTCGCTCTCGACCCTGCCGCGCTGGCCCGGCTCGCCGCCCTGAAACCACGTCACGGCGGGCCCTTCCTGACCGTGGCGGCGGACACCGATGCGGCCTGGGAACTGGCCGCCGTGGTGCCCCCGGCCGCCCGCCGCGTGGCCGCGACCTGCTGGCCGGGTCCGGTCACCGTGCTCCTGCCCGCCCGCTCCGGACTGCCCACGGCGGTGACGGGGGAGGGGGGCACGATCGCGGTGCGCGTCCCGGGGCACCCGGTGGCGCAGAAGCTGCCCGCCCTGGCCGGTGCGGCCGTGGTGTCCACCAGCGCCAATCCTCCCGGCCACGAAGCCCTGAACGATCCGCGGGACATCGAACGGATCTTCCCCTCGGGGCTGGCCGTCATCCTCGACGGCGGCATACTCCCGCCCGGGGAACCGAGCACCATCGTGGACCCGCGTTCCCTGCCCCTGCGGGTGGTGCGCGAGGGGGCGGTGAGCCGCAACAGCCTGGCCCGCCTGACCGGTCTACCGGTGGGGGGGGGAGAAGCCGTGCCGCTGGTGCTCTTCGTCTGCACCGGCAATACCT
>CAYSYY010000269.1:0-1398 GCA_964435265.1 uncultured Gemmatimonadota bacterium | reverse complement strand
ACCTGCCGCAGCCCGATGGCCGAAGGTGCCTTCCAGGCCCTGCTGCGGCACAGCGGCCGCGAGTCGGAATTCGATGTGGCCTCGGCCGGAGTGGCGGCCGTGAACTGGGGCGGGGCGGTGGAAGAAGCGCAGAGCGTCGCCTGGGAGCGCGGGATCGACATCTCGGGGCACCGCCCGCGCCAGCTCACCCCCCGGATGACGCAGGAAGCCGATATGATTATCGTGATGACCGAGGGGCACCGGCAGCGGGTGGCGGTCCTGAATCCCGAGGCCGGCGACCGGACCCATCTCCTGCGCCGGATCGGGAACGAGCTGCAGGGGCGGCAGCCGGTCGGATTCCGCGATCTGGACGATCCGATCGGCCGGCCACCGGCGGCCTACCGGAAGATCCTGAGGACGATCACCGGTGAGCTGGAGAAGGGACTCGAACTAATCCTCAACCGGGCTGCGGAGCGCCGGAGCCGGATCGAGGCGTCGCGGCGGGCGGAGGAGAATGAGCCCGGAGCCGGTCCGGAATACACCGGTGCCGGCGAATCCGGTGCGGAACAGGCCGGAGCGGAGGACGAGGGAACATGATCCACGGTGAAGTGTCGATCGAACGGTTGGGGCTGCTGCGAAACGACGCCCTGGGTGACACCCTGCTGGTCCTGCCCGTCGCCACGGCGGCGAAACAGGCCGATCCGTCGGTCCACGTCGAGCTGGTCTGTGACGGTGCCTTCACCGCGGTCCTGTCGTCCCACCCCGATCTGGACGGGGTGCACGCCGATCCCGGCGGTGGCTCCGGGAGGCTGGCCCGGCTGCTCAAGAACCGCCGCTACGATGCCGTCCTGGTGCTGCGCCCGACGCCGCGCAATGCTCTGGCCGTCGCCCGGGCCGGCATCCCCCTGCGGGTCGGTGTCGGCTACCGGTTCTACAGCCTGCTCTTCAACTTGCGCTGGTACGGCCACCGCAGCCGGAATGAGAAGCATGAGGTGCTCTACAACCTCGACCTGCTGCAGAAACTCACCGGTACCAGTCCCGGCACACCGCAGTTCTACCTGCCGCCGCCCCCGGCCGACCGTGAAGCGGCCCGGGCGGTTCTGGCGAGCGCCGGAGTGCGTCCGGACCAGCCCCTGATCATCCTGCACCCCGGCTCGCGCCTGCGGCCTGACGGCAGCTACTCCCACCTGCTCTGGCCGGCATCGTCTTTCGCCGAGCTGGCCGGGGTACTGCTTGCGGAGGGTATCCAGATCGCCGTCACGGGTACCGCCGCCGATGCCGATCTGGCCGGGCCGGTGCGCGAGGTGGCGGGGGTCGTGAACCTGGTCGGCCGCACCACCCTCGGACAGCTCGCCTGGATCCTGAAGGAGTGCGATACCGTCGTCGCGAACTCGACCGGTCCCCTGCATCTGGCCGCGG
>CAYSYY010000268.1:0-5445 GCA_964435265.1 uncultured Gemmatimonadota bacterium | reverse complement strand
TCGCCGTCAGTAGTCATGAACCGATCGCTGCCCTCCCCTCCCTGGCGATAGAAACACGGTCGCTTGTACATGCGTACCATTCTGTACTCTTTGCCGCCGCCTTGAGCACAGAACGTGACGACCATTGTCTGTACGCTGCGCCACGCTTCCTCTCCCCCGGTGGCTTCGACGTGACGCCGGATGACCTCGTCGGCGGTTGTGGCCAGGCGTCCCTCATTCTGCGCAATGAAGTCGGCCAGGTTCGCTCGATCCCTGATGTCCCTCATCTCTCGTACGTGCTCAATACTGCCTGCCTCGTCGCCATCTGCGAAGCAGGCTTGAGCGAGGACCTGCTGCAGGAGCCACGATTCCTCGAACTCTTCAGCCGCCAGTTCCAGGATCTGTACGGCGTCCGCCGGCCTTCCCTCCTGCACCAGTATCCGGCCGATCGATATGAAGTCATTGGCGTCGAACGAATAGTGAGCCCGCTGAAGGATCAGCTCCTTGAACGCTGCCGTGGCGGCTTCGATTCCTCCTTCGCGGAGAGCTTTCTCGACTTCTGCGGCCGCCGACGGGAGTTCCTGCTGCCCCGGCTGAGCCCACGCCAGGCCGCACGTGATCAACAGAATGAAAAAGAAGGGCACTATCCTCTTCATATCCCTGGCTCCCATGATTGATGTCGCCTCCGGTTCAGGCTTCCGGCATCAGCATATACTCATGTATCCGTTCTCTTACTTTGCTGACTGTAACCCAGTCGTTATTCGTAGAAACTCCGAGAGTATCGGTTGGGATACGAGCGATGAATTGCCCCTCCTGGATATACACATCAAGCACTGTCGTCGAGGGTGTGGGCGATCAGAACATCGATGCCTTCATCAGAGGTAAAGGGAGAGGGTACCTCCGGGTGCGCCGCGATCTTCTCGGGATAGAGCGGCAGCGTGCGTCCTCGGAAAGAGACGGAGTCGGGATCACCTCCCTGGCCGAAAGCGGTCGCCGGAAGAATCAGGATGAGCCAGACGAACTTTTTCAGATCGAATTTGTTCAGCATGGATTCAGAGCTCTCCGCATGTGAGCCTGACGATCTCGATGATACGCTTCCGCCGGGTCGCGTCCCGTTTCGCGCTCTGGAGCCAGTAGAGGTACTGTTTCTTCTGCGAATCAGGGAGTTCCCGGTAGGCTGCCGTGGCGCCTTTCTTCCGGCGCAGTGCTGAGGCGAGATCGGGGGGGATCGTTCCCGGATCCTCCCGCTCGATGGCTGACTGCCACTGGCCGTTTTCCCTGGCATTGCGGACTGCTCTCAGACCTGCTTCGGTCATGGCACCGCGCCGCTGGAGTTGCCCGACCCGGCGGATGTTGCGAAGTGACCATACGCTGTCGGGTCTTCGGGGTGAGAATCTGAGGAGATAGGATTGGCTGTTTCGTGTATGCAGTTTCCCATCTATCCAGCCGAAACAGAGAGCTTCCTCAACGGCCTCATCGAGGGACAAACCGGGCAGAGGCGCGTGCTTTTTTCGAATAACGAGCCAGGTCTCCGTCTTCGTCGTGTGGTGACGCCTGAGCCACGAACGCCAGTCCGTGCGATCGCTGAAGGCCAGAATGTCCTGGTCGGCCTTCATCACGGTTCGGGTGTCAGCCGGGATCGGAACGAGAACCGGCCCGATCCCAGCCGGTAGGTGGCCACGCCGTCCGCGAAGCCGAGGAGGGTGACCCCCGGAGAGGAACGGACGGGCCGGCCGCTCTCGCGCACCCCGTCGGGCTCACGCGCAGGCAGGTGGAGGACAGCTTCGGTGTTCGGAGGCACGGTCAGGTGAAGCGTGAAGCGGTCGCCCCGCCGCCGCCACCGGCTCTCGATCCTTCCTCGTATCGTGTTGACGCGGGCCGTGACCCAGGCCAGGTCGCCGGCGGGTTGAGGCCGCAGCAGGATCCGGTCGAAGGCTTCAGCCTCCGGAGCCGGCTGGATCCCGGCCAGCCAGCGGAAGAACCACGCGCTCACCGATCCGAACATCGGGTGGTTGTGGGAGTAGGTGTTGTCGCTCTCCGCCCAGTGCTCCCAGAGGGTGGTGGCGCCGCTGGCCAGCATGTATCCCCACCCCGGGAAAGAGTCCTGCGTAGCGATCTCATAGGCGAGGTCCGCGTGACCCGTTTCGGAGAGGACCTCCAGGAGGTACCGGGTGCCGAATATGCCCGTGGCGAGGTGCCCCTCGTGCTCGTTCCGGATCTTCTCCACCAGGTAGCGCACAGCCGGTTCCCGTTCTTCGGGCGGGGCGAGGCCGAGCGCGAGCGCAAACGCCTGGCTGGCCTGGGTGGCGGGTGAGAACCGACCGGTTCCCGGTTCGAGGAACGCTGCCAGATAAGCCTCCCGGATGCTCCCGGCGAGCTCGGCGTACCGTTCGGTGTCATCCGTGCGGCCGAGAACCGAGGCGAGCCGCGAGAGGAGCCGGGCGCTCTCATAGTAGAGAGGGGTGACCATCGCGGGGGAGGGCGCGGGTTCCAGGCCCTCATGGTCGCTCAAACCCTCCCGCATGATCGGCCCGTCTGACTGCGCGGTCACCAGGTCGAGCCAGCGGCCGGCCGTCGGGTACTGCTCCTGCAGCAGACGCCGGTCCCCGTAATACCGGTAGAGCTGGTCCAGCAGGTGGGGATGGGCCATCGCCCAGCCCACGCCGCAGTACTGGATGCCCACGAAAGGGGCCGTGTCGGTGAGCATCCCGTCGGGCAGGGCCGCGTCGTGCCAGTCCCGGACGGACTTGGCGTAGAAGGTCGCCAGGTCGAAGTTCAGCATGAAGGCGTCGCTGGTGACGACCAGGTCCCCGCCGTAGCCGAAGCGCTCCCGGTGCGGGCAGTCCGACTGGACGCTGAAGAGGTTGCTGAGGAAGGTCCACCGGACCATCTCCTGGATCCGGTTCAGGAGGTCGTTCGAGCAGGTGAACGAACCCGCCTCCCCCACCTCGGTGTTCAGGCGCAGTCCGGTCAGGTCGGATAAGCCGGGTTCGCCGGGGTAACCGGTCACTTCAACGTAACGGAAGGCGTGGAAAGTGAAGCGCGGGGTGTAGGTTTCCACTCCGCCCCCCCGGGCGATATAGGTGTCCTCCTGCCAGGCGATCTCGGGGGAGCCGGGGCCGCCGATGTTGGTACCGTCCCGGCGCTGCCCCTTGATCTGGCCGCAAACGCTCGTCATGGGATTGAGGGTGCCGTCGGGGTTGAGGAGTTCGGCGAAGCGCAGCTTCACCGCGGTACCCGCTTCGGCTCTCAGGCGCAACCGCACCCAGCCGGCGAAGTTCCGGCCGAAATCGAAGATCCAGACACCCGGCTCCGGCTCGGTGATCGCGACCGGCGCCAGCTCCTCCGTTATCCGGATGGGCGGCTGGGGCTGGGCCGTGAGCCGCCCTCCCGGTTCCGGCATGACCGCGGCGCGGGCCCAGCCGGAATCGTCGAAATCCGGTTCGCACCATCCGTCCGTTTCCCGCCGGGCGTCGTAGACTTCCCCCAGGTAGATGTTGTTCTTCAGAATCGGCCCTGGGCGGGTCCGCCAGCTCCCGTCGGTCACGACGTCCAGAGACGATCCGTCTTCGAACCGGATATCCAGCCGGGCGATGAACCGGGGACGCCCGGTGGGAAGTGCCTCCCGGATGTTGCGCCCCCCCCACATCAGCAGGGGGAGGGGATTGTACCAGCCGTTTCCGAGCATGGCTCCGAGGGCGTTCTCCCCCCGCGTGAGCAGGGGCGTCACGTCATAGGTGCTGTAGAAGATCCGGTCGCGGTAGTCGGTCCAGCCGGGATCGAGCACCTGATCGCCCACGCGCTCCCCGTTCAGATATGCTTCGTAGTAGCCGAGTCCGCTGATGTAGAGCCTGGCGCTCCGGACCGGTCGCTCCACCCGGAACGATTTCCGGAAGAGGGGGGCGGGATCCTCGCGGTAGAAATCCTCATCCCGTTCGGGATCGGATCGGCCGTCCCCGATCCAGTCGCCGGTCCACTCTCCGGCCTCCAGGATCGCCGTCTCCCACCAGGCGGGATCGCTCCAGGCGGAAGGCTCCCCCGTTCGGTCCCAGACCATGACCTTCCAGACACAGCGCTCCCCCGAGGTGAGCGGGCGTCCGGCGTACTCCAGGTTGACGCTCTGATCGGAATCGATCCTCCCCGTATCCCAGAGGTCCCCCCGGTCGCCGTCCAGGAGTTCGCGGGAGGAGGCGACGATGACGCGGTACGAGCTCTGCCGCTGCTCGCGGCCGGCAGATTCGAGGGCCCAGCTCAGGCGCGGCTGCGTCTCATCCACCCCGAGCGGATCGCGGCGGTACTCGCAGCGCAGGTCGACCGCGTGAAGACCCCGATCATGCCGCCCGCTGCAGGCGGTAGATATGCTGCCGGCGGTAGATGCAAGGAAAAGGAGAACGGCGGGCATGGTACGGGTGGGGTGCCGCAGGGAACAGCTCATGCCGGGCCACCGGCGGCGATCGAGGCCAGCCGCCGGGTGAGGCGATCCCGCAGCTCGTCGCGACGGGCGGCGTGGCCGGTGTCGGCGGCGAGGTTCGCGGCTTCGGCGGGATCGGCCGCCAGATCGTACAGTTCTTCGTATTCCGGGTGGTCGAGGTAGCGGATGTACTTCCAGCGGCTGGTGCGCACACACTCACTCCGGGGGATCTCGGGGTTGTCCCAGAGATGTTCGCAGACGATGTCATCCCGCCAGACGAGCGTCTTCCCCTCGATCAGCGGCAGGAGCGAGCGGCCCTGCATCGGGTCGGGTGCCGTGATGCCGGCCAGATCCAGAACGGTCGGGGCGAGATCCACGTTGAGCACCAGCTCCTCCCGGACCGTTCCCCGCCGGCGCCGTGGCCGGCGGAGGTCGAAGAGGATCAGCGGCACCCCGATCGAGAGATCGTGCATCAGCCACTTCCCCGCAAAGCCGCGCTCGCCCAGGAAGTAACCGTTGTCGGAGGTGAGGATGATGACCGTGTTCCCGGCTCGTCCCGATCGCTCGAGCTCATCCCTGAGCCGCCCGATGACCATGTCCACGCCGCTGACCATGCGGTAGTAACCCCTGACCATCCGTTGATACTTCTCCGGCTCGTCGAAGCGCCAGTGCCAGCGGGTCCGGTTCATCGAGCGCTGCAGGAACTCCGGCAGGGATTCGAAGAAGGCGGGATCGGAGAGACCGGGGGCGGGAATGGTCACGTCCCGGTAGAGGGCATCGCAGGCGGGGGGCCAGAAGTATTGCTCGGTACTGCCGTCGTCCGCATGCGGCGCCCAGAAACTGAGCGAGAGGCAGAACGGCCGGTCGGTCGGGCATGCCCGCAGGAATTCCATGGCGTAATCGCCGTGCAGTTCGGTCAGGTGCCGTCTCTGTCCGGCCACCTCCTGGAAGTAGGGATAGGCCGTTACCCGGTGCGTGTCGAACATCTCATCGATCAGCCCCCTCTCCAGGTTGACGCCGAGTTTGCCGACGAATCCGGTATGGTAGCCCGCCTC
>CAYSYY010000267.1:0-5447 GCA_964435265.1 uncultured Gemmatimonadota bacterium | reverse complement strand
GACGGCGACACCGCCCCCATCACCATCGCCGCCGACGCCGCCGCGGCCCGGGGGGTGGTGGTCGTCACCAGCGCCGGTAACGAGGGGAACTACCCCGGACCCCCGAGCGATCCCGACGCCACCCCGATCACCTGGTATATCGGCCCCCCGGCCGACGGCGACAGCGTCATCGCCGCCGGCGCCACCTACGGCAGCGGCGTCCGGGTCTCCTTCTCGAGCCACGGTCCCACCTTCGACGGTCGCATCAAACCGGATCTGATGGCCCGGGGAGTCGATGTGGCGACCGTGAGCCCCTCGAATCTGGCCGGTTACGAGCTTCTCGGCGACGGCACCAGCTACTCCAGCCCGCTCATCGCCGGGGTCGCCGCCCTGCTGCTGGAAGCCCATCCCGACTGGGATCCGATGCATCTGCTTGAGGCCCTGCAGGCCACCGCCGACCGCTCTCACAACCTCGAACCCGGCGTGCCCGACAACGATTACGGCTGGGGATACGTGCAGGGAGCGGCGGCCAGCGCCTGGGGCGAGATCCCCACCCCTCCCCCGGGTGAACTGGGTTTCTTTGCCTACCCCAATCCCTTCTCCGACCGCACCACCTTCAACTGCGCCCTGCCCGCCGCCGGCTCGGGCTCCATCATAATCTTCACCCGTACCGGCACGCGGGTGCGGACCCTGGCGGTCCGTGCGACCAGGCCCGGGGTGGTGGAGTACGTCTGGGACGGCCGTAACGACACCGGAGCGGCCGTGGTTTCGGGGGTCTACCATGCCGTGCTCTCCTTCGAAGGTCTGCGCGCCCGCACCACCGTGCTGAAGATCCGCTGACCGCGGAGGTGCCGGGGCCTGTGTTTCATACCTCAACGCAATCATCACCGGGAGTCTGAAATGCCTGGTTCATGCCGCCCCATCGGTTTCGCCCTGCTGCTCACCGTGACCGCCGCCGGCCCGGTCCGGGCTCAGGATTTCGACCGCCCGGTCTTCGATACCGCCGCCGGGGAATTCATCACCGTCGAGCGGATGATGACCCGCCTGGCCGGTGCCGACGTGGTCTACGTGGGGGAGACCCATATCGACCCGGCCCACCATCGGGCCCAGCTCGCCGTCCTCGAGGCCCTGCACGCCCGCAATCCCTCCCTGGTCATGGGCTGGGAGATGTTCCACTCCAGCCAGCAGCCGCTCCTCGACGCCTTCTCGGGGGGCTGGATGCCCGAGGTGGAGTGGCTCGACGCGATCTACTGGGAACAGACCTGGGGCCACCCCTACGAGGGATACCGGCCGCTGCTGCTCTACGCCCATGAGAACCGGGTGCGCATCTTCGGACTCAACGCTCCCCGCGCGGTCGTCCGCGGGGTGCGCACCCTGGGCCGCGCCGCGATGCCCGATTCCCTCTCCTGGTGGCTCCCTCCCGGGTTCTGGGACCGGATCGATATCCCGGAAGAGGCACACTACAAGGAGTGGTTCCTCGAGACCGCCCGGCACATGCCGACCGCCACCGATGAGATGATGGAGGGGATGTTCGCTTCCCAGACCGCCTGGAACGAGATCATGGGCTGGAACGTGGTCAAGGCCTTCCAGGTCATCCCCGACGACCGCCTGCAGGTGCTCGTGATCGTCGGCAGCGGCCATGCCGTCTTCGGCCAGGGCATCCCCACCCGGGTGGCCCGCCTGCGCCCCGGTTCCACCCAGCTCACGGTCATGCCGCAGACGGTCGAGACCGTCCCGACGCCGGCCGGGATCCGGGAAGCGGGACTGCAGGCGGAAGGTGACTTCCTCTGGTTCGTACGGCCGGTGCCGGGGGAAACGCAGGCGGTGCCTCCGGCGCGATGATTTGCCGGTAGACAGGCGGGGCGTGAAACAATACCGTCCATATGACGGTATGATAACCAGAGTCCGCCCATCCCCTTCCGTCTCGGTGGGAGGTCAGGCAGAAGAAGGAGTCGTCCGATGACGAAGCTCCGGGATCCCGACGTCGCCGTGTTCCTGCCGCTGAATCCCGTGGTCTTCCGGATCCTCATGGTCCTGACCGAGGGGGAGCGGCACGGTTACAGTATCGTGAAAGAGGTCGAGAAGGAGAGCGGGGGAGCGATCGCGATCGAACCCGGCAACCTGTACCGCTCGCTCCGCAAGCTCCTGGCCGAGGGTATCATCGAGGAATCGGCGAGACGACCGGATCCCTCGGATGACGACGCCCGGCGGCGCTACTTCAGACTCTCGGCCCTCGGCCGGCGGGTCGTGCGGGCCGAAGCGGCCCGCCTCGATGAACTGGTGCGCGACGCCCGCGCCCGCGATCTCCTCCCCGAACCCGGCACCGCGGAGGGGCTCACGGGATGAGCCCCCGGCGGGAGCGTTTCTGGCTGGGCGCCTACCGGCTTCTGCTGCGCGCCTGGCCCGCGGAGCTGCGCCGCGAATTCGGCGAAGACATGCTCCTCCTTTTCCGCGACCGCCTGCGGGAGACCTGGACGGTGCGCCGTCCGCTCACCCGCTGCCGCTTCACCTGGCGCACGCTGCGCGATGTGATCGGGGCCGGATTGCGGGAACGCTGGGAGAAGGCCTTTGGGACGACGACCCTGCGCGAAGAGGCCGCCCGCCGCCGGAACCGCCGGATCCCCCCCGAAGAGAGACCCCGGGACGCCTGGTTCGACACCCTGCGGCTCGATATCCGCTTCGGCCTGCGGATGCTCAGGCGCAATCCGCTCTTCACCGCGGTGGCGATCCTCTGCTTCGGTATCGGGATCGGCGCCAACGCGACCATCTTCAGTTTCCTCTTCGGACTTATGGCCAATCCCCTCCAGCTGGAGGAACCCCGCACCCTGATCTCCTGTGAGCTCTGCTCGATCACGCAGGGCTGGACGACCTCGGTCACCTACCCCGATTTCCTGGACTGGCGGGAGCAGAACACCGTCTTTGACGCCCTGACGGCCTGGCACGAGGAGAAGTACACTCTGACCGGCGGGGGGGGGGATCCGGAACGGATCGCCGGTCTCACCGTCTCCCCCGATTTCACCGCCGCGATGCGGATCGAACCGCTGCTGGGCCGGGGATTCCTGCCCGAGGATGAGCTGCCCGGTGCTCCCGGCGTCGTCATCCTCAGTCACCGCTTCTGGGCCGAACGGTACGCCGGCGATACCGGCATCATCGGAGGGACGATGACGCTCGACTCCGAGACCCGGACGATCGTCGGGATCATGCCGGCCGGTTTCCACTTCCCCGAGAGCACGGAACTCTGGCTCCCCCTCCGGCGGGATCGGGGCCTGCCCCGGAGTGCCCAGTACCTGCGGGTGGCGGGACGACTGCGTGACGGGATCACGATCGAACAGGCGGCCGCGGACATGCGGGCGATCGCCGAGGGGCTCGCTCAGCGCTACCCGGTGACCAACCGCGACAAGGGTGTGCTCCTGCAACCGCTCGATGCGGTCATCGTCGGAGAAACCCGTGAAGTCATCGTGATCTTCTACGTGGTCGTGACCTTCGTCCTGCTGCTCGCCTGTGCCAATGTGGCCAATCTGGTGCTGGCCCGCTCCTCGGCCCGCCAGCACGAGATCGCCGTCCGGGCCGGCCTGGGTGCCGGACGGTTCCGGCTGATGCGGATGCTCATCACCGAGAGCGTCGTTCTGGCCCTGGCCGGAGGCCTGCTCGGCCTGGTCCTGGGTCGGGTGGGAGGCGATCTGATCGTGAACGCGGTCCCGGTCGAGCTCCCCTACTGGGTACGCGTCGAGATGCACCTTCCCGTGATCGCGATCATGACCGGTATCTCCCTCGTGACCGGTCTGCTGGCGGGCACGGGACCGGCCTGGATGACGATTCGGAACGATCTGGCCGGCCGCCTGCAGGAGGGCGGAGGACGCGCCACCGGCGGCCGGAGGCGCAACGCCTTCCGTTCCGGGCTCGTGGTGACCGAGGTCGGCCTGGCGCTGGTGCTGCTCATCGGAGCGACGCTCATGCTCCACGGGGCCGCCCGCGTCCGGGCGGTCGAACCCGGATTCTCCGCCGGGAACGTCCTCACCATGCGGCTCGAACTGCCGCTCTATGGCCACCGCGACGCCGGTGGTGTCGCCCGGTTCTACGATGAGGTGCTGGACCGCATCCGGGCGCATCCGGCGGTCAGCGCCGCCTCGGCGGCCACCATCCTGCCCTTCGCCGACAGCAATGAGGTGATGGGGTACGTCGTGGAAGGGGGGCCGGAGCTGGATCCGACCGAAGCCCCGGACGCCTACCACCGGATCATCACCCCCGGATTCTTCACGACCCTGGATATCCCGCTGCTGCGGGGGCGGGATTTCACCCCCGCCGACCGCTTCGGGAGTGCCGAACAGGTCGCGATCGTCAGCCGCCGCCTGGCCGAACTGAGCTGGCCCGGGGCCGACCCGATCGGTGAACGGATCAGCTACGCTTCGTTCGACACGGCCGCCGCCGGAGGGTGGATGACGGTCGTGGGCGTGGTGGAGGATATCTGCCAGCGCGAGCTCATCGGCGAGGTCATCCCCTGCGTGTACCGGCCGCTCTCCCAGGCCCCGCGCACCTTCGCCAGCCTGGCGGTACGCACCACCGGTGATCCCCTCGCGCTGGTGCGGCCGGTGCGCGATATCCTGCGCGACATCGATCCCGCTCTGCCCCCTTACGACATCATCACGCTGGAGGAGTACGTCCGGCGGCAGAACTGGGAGCCCCCGGTGTTCGGCTGGATGTTCGGCATCTTCTCCTCGATCGCCCTGCTGCTGGCGATGATCGGGGTGTACGGCGTGGTGGCCTATACGGTCACCGAACGGGCCCGGGAGTTCGGCATCCGGATGACCCTGGGGGCCGGGCCGGGGCAGATCCTCCGGCTGGTACTGGCTCAGGGAGCCGGACCGATCGGACTCGGCCTGATCGGCGGCACCGTCCTGGCCTTCATCGGGCTGCGCTTCGCCGCCAGCATCTTCTTCGGGGTTAGCGCGACCGAACCCCTCTTTTACGCCGCAGCGATTGCGGCCATGGCGGCGGCCGCGCTGCTGGCGACCTGGCTGCCGGCCCGCCGCGCCACGGCCCTCGATCCGATCACGACTCTGCGGGTAGAATAGAAACCTCCCGTGTGCCGTATATCAGGCTGGAGGCGGGGCCGGGACGGTGCCGGCGCCTCCAGCAGCAATGGCTATTCGTCGGTGAGGGGAGCAACGGTGTGACCGGACTGGACTCTGATATCGCACTGGAACTGCACGGCCTGACCCGTTCCTATGGTGAGCTGCGGGCGGTCGACGCCCTCTCGCTCGAGGTGCGCCGGGGTGAGATCTTCGGCTTCCTGGGACCCAACGGGGCGGGCAAGACCACCACCATCAGCATGATCTGCGGCCTGCTCGCGCCCGATGCCGGCACCATCACCTTCGACGGCCGGCCGGTCGCGGCGGGGCGGCGCGGCCTGCGCCGGCGCCTGGGGCTCTGCCCGCAGGAGATCGTCTTCTGGGAGATGCTGACCTGCC
>CAYSYY010000266.1:0-5462 GCA_964435265.1 uncultured Gemmatimonadota bacterium | reverse complement strand
CCAGAGCCGGCCCCGCTCGATGGTGAACTCCACGTCCTGCATGTCGCGGTAGTGCAGCTCGAGCTTGTTTCTGATCTTCTCGAGCTCCCGGTAGATCTTCGGCATCTGCTCCTGCAGCGAGGGCAGGACGGCGCCCTTCTTCTTCCGGATGGGCAGAGGGGTGCGGATTCCGGCCACCACGTCTTCGCCCTGGGCATTGGGGAGCCATTCGCCGTAGAAGATCCTCTCCCCCGTCGCGGCGTTGCGGGTGAAGGCCACCCCGGTGGCCGATCCCTCCCCCAGGTTGCCGTAGACCATGGCCTGGACATTCACCGCCGTGCCGAGATCGTCGGGGATGTCGTTGAGGGCGCGGTACTTGACCGCCCGGGGGTTGTTCCAGGAACCGAAGACGGCCCCGATGGCGCCCCAGAGCTGGTCTTCGGGCTTCTGCGGGAAGGCCCGCCCGGTTTTGGCGCGGACCAGTTTCCTGTAGGCGGCGACGATCTCCTTCCAGTCGTCGGCCGAGAGCTCGGTGTCGAGGGAGACTTTCCGCTTCTTCTTGTGCGCCCCGATGATCTCCTCGAAGTGCTCCTTGGGCACTTCGAGCACCACGTCGCCGTACATCTGGACCAGACGGCGGTAGCAATCCCAGGCGAAGCGCTCGTCGCCGTCGGCGGCCGCGGCCAGCCCCTTCACGCTCCGGTCGTTCAGCCCCAGGTTCAGAACCGTGTCCATCATGCCGGGCATGCTGAATTTGGCGCCGGAGCGGACGCTGAAGAGCAGCGGCTCGTGTTCGTCACCGAAGCGGCGGCCCATGATCGTCTCCACCTTCTGCAGCGCCGTCGCGACCTGGCCCTTCAGACCCGCCGGGTACCGCCCGCCCTTCGTGGCATAGAAGGTGCAGACCTCGGTGCTGATGGTGAACCCGGGCGGGACGGGGATGCCGATACGGGTCATCTCGGCCAGGTTGGCGCCCTTGCCGCCCAGCAGGTCCTTCATCCTGCCCGTGCCGTCCGCTTTGCCGGCTCCGAAGGAGTAGACGTACTTCTCTGCCATTTCGGTAACGCCCTTTCGATGCTCGTGATCCGGAGACGCCGCCCGGCAGCCTGGTGCCGCTCGTATCTGATGTGGGTGCGGTCGCTGCGACGGGAGACGTCAATATACGACCCGCACCCGTCCGGTCACAAGCGGGGGTATCCCAAGCGGGAACAAAGCTGATTCGAAAGACTCTTATCGATCCGGTTCGAGCGCCACGATCACGCCGTTGGAGAAATCGTAGACGAAGAAACACAGCTTCTCCGGGGTATCGCTCACCGCCAAGCAGTGGGGTGCGAACTCACCGGACAGGAACTCCGGCAGGAAATACCGCTTCTCCGCTTCCATCGTGCGCTGATCGAAGGCGTAGACGGCGAGGGTCGCGTACGGCTCCATCGGCGTCAGGCCCTGCCGGGCGATACCCGCCGCCATGATGAACAGCTGTCCCGACGACGGCTGCCAGACGACACCTCCGAAGAACACTGGAACGACGTCGCCGATATTGGCACCCTGCGGTCCGCTGCCGCTCCGGTTGATCCAATCCACGAACGCGATCACGGAATCGATCTCCGGCAGCTCCAGCGTCTTCTCCAGCAGCCGCTCCCCCCGGGTCGTCCAGATCTCCAGGAGCGGGCGCGACTCCCAGAGGAACACCAGTGTGTCCCGACCGACCGCTTCGAGCAGGCCTTCGTTGCGTCGTCCGATCCCCCCCGGTCTTTCACCTTCCGGCTGATAGATCTCGCCGAAATGCGCGACCAGGTTCCCGTCGGTATCGACCCGATGGATCCGCTTGAGGTCGTTCCGCCACTGGAAGGGATCGATGATCCAGAAGGTCTCTGAATCGATCACGGTCAGGCTGGCGGTGCTCTGAATACGGAACTGCTGCGCCTGGATACGGTCGATGAACTCCGAGGACCCGGGGGCAAGGCGGAACCGTGATACCGACATGCGCCCGGTTCCCCGATCACCGATCCAGAGCGTGGCCGTGGTGCGGTCATACGCCAGATCCCACGGCTCGCCGAACTCGCCGGGACCCTGCCCGGAGCGCCCGATCACCTCGATCAGTTCCCCGGTCGTTCTGAGCCTGAGCACCTGGGACCGTTCACCGTCCGAGATCAGGAGTTCCCCGGGGGGAATCCAGAGGATGTCACGGGGCCCCCCGATCACCCGCCAGTCCGCCAGATCCTCGGCCCCGGGGTCCCAGAGCCGCCGGGGGATCAATTCGATGGATTCGATCCCTCGCGGCGGTTTGGGAACATCCCGGCGGAACAGGACATACCAGGCCCCGACGGCGATGAGAGCCACCACCGCCAGATCAATCGCGATCCTCCGGCCGCCGCCGCTGATCTCCATGCTGTCCCCTCCGGCTTGCGTTGGATTCAGCCCGCCTGCTGCATCGGCATCTTTCCGGCATAAGAACAGAGCTTTCGCGTTTCTGTTTAATAAAATGCTTGCCTTTCTTGACGTGTCTGGTGTATTACATCACTAGACACTAAGCCGGGAGTACGTGATGCGGTTCCCTATCGATCCGGACAGCGGCGTCCCGGTCTACCTCCAGATCTCCCGGGCGATCAAGCGATCGATCGCCCTGGGCAGCCTGCGCGGCGGCGAGCAGGTGCCGTCGGTGCGCGAGGTGGCCGAGATGCTCACCGTCAATCCCAACACCGTCGCCAAGGCCTACCAGCTGCTCGAGCGCGAGGGGATCGTCTCGACCCGAAAGGGAATCGGCACCTTCGTGGCCGACGGTGAGGTATCGATCACCGACGCCGAACGCCGCCGGGCGGTGGCCGAGAAATTCGACCTGGCCCTGGTGGAAGCCGAGCACCTGCGTCTGCCCCGGGCCGAGGTCGAGGCGCTGTTCCAGGAGCGCCTGGCCGCCCTCTTCGACGCGCGCCTCACGCAGGAAGGAGCCTGATCATGGATCCGGTTATCACCACCACCAGACTGACCCGGCACTTCGGCGAGGTGAAGGCCGTGGACGGGCTCGACCTCGAGGTGCCGCGCGGCAGCGTCTTCGGCTACCTGGGCCGCAACGGCTCGGGCAAGACCACCACCATCAAGCTGCTGCTCGACCTCATCCGCCCCACCTCCGGTTCGGCCCGCGTACTCGGCTTCGATCCCCAGGCCGAGGCGGTACCGATGCGGCAGAAGATCGGGTACGTAGCCGAAGGGCAGAAGATGTACGGCTGGATGCGCATTCGCGAGATCATGCGCTTCACCAGCGGTTTCTATGAAGTCTGGGATGCCGAACTGGCCGAGAAATTCCGCGAGCGTTTCGAGCTCGACCCCGAGGCGAAGATCAAGACCCTGAGCAAGGGGCAGAACGCCCGGCTGGCCCTGCTGCTGGCCCTGGCCCCCCGGCCCGAGCTGCTCATCCTCGACGATCCCACCATGGGCCTGGACCCGATCAGCCGCCAGGAGTTCCTGGGCGACATCGTCCGGGCCATCCAGGAGGAGGGCCGCACCGTCTTCTTCTCCACCCACATCCTGCAGGAGCTGGAGCAGGTGGCCGACTGGGTGGGGATCCTTGACAAGGGCCGGCTGCGGGCCGCGGCACCGGTGGACGAACTCAAAGCCAGCGTGAAGCGCTACGAGCTGACCCTCGAGGGTCCCGCCCCCACCTCGATCCAGCTCGACGGCCTGCTGCGCTCGGCCTCGAGCGGCCGCGACCTCATCGTGACCGCCCGCGGCGAACCGGGAGTGATCGTGAGCCGCCTGCGCGACGCCTATTCCCCCCTGAGCATCGAGACCCACAGCCTGAGCCTGGACGAGATCTTCGCCGAGATCGTGCTGGGTTCGGGCGAGGGCGCGGCGGCCTGGGTGCCGGTGGTGGAGGAGAAAGTTCTCCCCGGTGAGGATACCACTACGGTGAGCGAAGGGGGCTCCGCCCGGGAGGTGACCCCATGATCTTCTGGAAGGAGTGGCGCGAGCTGCGGGGCCGCTTCCTCATCCTGGCGGCCTTCTACCTGATCACCGTCCTCATCCTGCCGATCGGGGCGATCGTCGAGGGTGCCAGTCTGCCATACCTCGCCATTGCTCTCCTGGGCTCAGGTGCGATCCTCGGCTTAATCCCCATGGTCCTCGGCATGGACGCCTATGTTGGCGAGCGGGACAACGACACCGAGGATTTCCTGTTCAGCAAACCGATGCCGGTCAGCCGGCTGCTGCTGGCGAAGATCGGGCTTCGGGCCGGATTGATTCTCCTCTTGAGCCTCACCCTTATCGCGATCGTCCTCATCCGCATCGGGCGCGGGGACGAACCCCTCTATCTCGGCACCCCGCCCTACCAGATCTGGTACGCGGTTCTCTCCATCCTCGTCGGCCTGTTGATAATTCTCCTTATCACGACCGCGGTTTCCGTCCGCGCTCCCTATCAGAGCACCGCCCTCATCATCGGGGGCTCAGCGGGTGCGGTCCTGGCCGTAGCGCCCGTCATATTCTCCGCCTGGGAGCTGCAATACCTCCAGGCCCCCTGGTCCAGCTTCTGGCTTCATTGCCTCATGATGCTGCTCTCCGCTATCGCGGCGGCCGTCCTGATCATCAGGCGGGAAACGGGAAGGAGCCCGGCATGAACCGGTGGTGGATAGAACAGCGCAAGAGACTCTGGTGGAAGGAGTTCCAGGAGATCTGGCCTTATCTGGGTCTGGCCTGGCTGGTGATACATATCTTCATGCTGCTCTCTCCGATCACCCGCGGCTATATCTGGGGGTACTCCTTCCACCTCCAGGCAGCGACCATCCTCATCTTCATATCAGTCGTGCTCGGCGTTACCGCCTATGCGGTCGAGAGCGAGCACGAGACCCTCCAGCCGCTGCTGGCCAGGCCGATTTCCGAGAACGACATCCTGGCGACCAAGCTGGGCGTCCGGCTTGGCCTTCTCTTCCTCTCGATGCTCTACCTGGGGATGATCGAGCTGGCAACCGGAGCGTGGCCGATCGAATTCCGCATCCCCTCACCCGTATTCTTCGAACGCTGGGTCGGCACCCTCATGCAGTGCGGGCTGGCTATCGGCCTGGGCCTCTATTTCGGGAAAACCCTCGGGCGGCAGACCCAGGCCCTCATGGCTTCGGTCCTCGTCTTCCTCGGCGGCTGGATCCTGCTCGGGGCGAGTCCGCTGGCCTGGGCGTTTGAAGGCACCGAGGAACGCTCCTATACCTGGATCAGGGACATCCTGATCCCCGGTCTCGCGGCGGCGGCCGTCATCCTTCTGACCATCCCGGCCCGGATCGGGGAAGGCGGGTTCTTCGCACGCCGGCGCAGTCTGGTAGCCGGTGGGGCCCTCTTTCTCTACGCCTTCCTGCTCTGGCTGTTCCTGATCGTCCCTCCCGGCGATGAGTGGCTCGATCCGGTATACTTCAAGGAGCGCCTCACCATCCAGTACGCCGGTCCGGAGGCCGGACTGGAGGTTCTCAGCCGTGACCTGGCCGGGCAGCGGCAGATTCCCCATC
>CAYSYY010000265.1:0-5470 GCA_964435265.1 uncultured Gemmatimonadota bacterium | reverse complement strand
CATGTAGTAGCAGTTAACTGAGTTGTCAAATCTAAATTATCAGCATCTACTATGATGATGCTGTCATCTCCACCATCAAAACGTTGTGCGCCACTGATTTTTCCGCCAACATAACTTGGTTCCGCAGGTCCCTTTTTGGTTCCGTCATTATTGTTGCTTGTGCTATCCACCGTATGCGATGTATCGCCGTAGTCTTGCATGTGATCCACAAGCACGAAATTCGCGTCCCACACAGACGCGCCTACCGCCGTGTTAACGTCGTCCGTGCTTGCCGCGTCACCACCAGCCCCGTCAAAATAATGGTGCAGAACCGTGTCAGCCGTGGCGCTTACCGCAGGAACGCCGCACCATAAGTTAGCTTCGGAAGCGTTAAGCATTTCAATTTCAACGGGGCATACAACGCCGTCTTCCGTTGTTACCCATTGCTTTCGCCGTTTACTCCATCCTATTTCCCTTAGAAAAACCGAGTCTGTAATGTGCAATCGCACGGGAAAGTTCACTTGCGCCGCATCTATCTTAGTGTGGTCGATAGCATGCGTCATCCTGTACAGCGTCATGCTTAATCACTGCTTTTCAAAATCGCTTATCGCCTTCACGAAGACGCCGTAGCCGTCCAACACCTGCTCAAGCTTATCCAGCACCCTTTTACGCTGCCGATTGTACTCTTCCACGCCCTCCACAGAATCAGCGATACGCCGCACCGCTATAGCCAACGCGTTAAGCTCCACAGTGAACCCTGCAACAGACGCGTCTATGCCTTTCAAATCGGCTTTACGAAGCAGATACCGCTCCTCCAACCGTTCAATCGCTTGAATGCGATCCTGCAGTTCAGGCAAGTTCGCTTTAAGCTCCGCTGCAGCCTTCGAAAGCGCCGTAATTGAACCAGTCGTTATGCGCGCTTCAGGCTTTTCAATGTCCAGTTTCTCTTCCAACAAACGTTTTTTCCCTTCACTATACACTCCCATTTCCTTTATTCTCCCTCCATACTATACATTTTGTTTACACCACCCTCGGCGGAGTCACATTGCGAAACCGCGCCAAATCAGCCTTCAGCCTTTCCGAAAAACACGCGTCCGCAATCGACGCGCCATCTAAACCGCCCGCGCTGAACGAACTGCTCATCGACGCGGGACCCAACGCGCTGCTGTAGCTTGTTCCGTTGCTTGAAGTTTCGCTTTTAAGAACCCGCTGAATTATGCTGGCTGCAAGCTGCGCGGACACGGCGCTTACCTTCGCAGGCGTCGCCGCGTAACCAGCCGTGTAATTCACCTTTATGTTAGCGTAAGCGTACCTTGGAAAATTCTTTATGAACCTGATGCCTAACGGGTCAACAGCGTAGTCAACGTCAACCACCAGCACCGTCCACGCACCCGCGCTTGTCTGAGACTCCACAGTGGCAACGGCGAGTATAGGCTTATAATTCAACCTTAGCAATGGCTGAACACCCGTCATGTAATACGGGTTTTCAACCCAGCTTGACGCGTAACCCAACTCGACGCCGTCGTGCATTTCATCTGCAACCGCAACGCCTCCCGCCTCAAAGAACTCTTCAGGAACCCCGCATTCATCATCTATTGCCCTGTCCGCCACGCTAATCAAATACGTTATCGTATCCACGTAACTGTACGCGTGGCTGTCGCTGCCTATGTCTCCGTCGCTTTTCTGGCTCCAAGTTTCCACCTGTGCCTGAACGCAATATGGCATTTGCCTTTTTCACCGCCCTGTTTACTTGAGCAGTCTGCCGCGTATTTTGATGAAGCCTGGCGTGTCGCCTGGAGCGCCTGACCAATCCAGCATGTAGTAGAGTTTGTTGGGGTCGGTTAACTCCACGACGACGGGCAGCTTGTACTGCAGCACTTCAGCGGTTGTGCTTGCTACGTCTGCGCAGTAGCCGAGGTTGTTGTACCTGTATGCTACGCTGTCTGCTTGCGCGGCGGGGCTGAAGAACACGAGGTCTTGCAGTTGCTCCACGTCGTCTACAGATGCGGCTTCCAACAGGAGTAGCTGGTACGTTACGGCGTTTGTGGGGTTCATGTAGTAGCATACTTCCTCGAGCAGGAATCTGCGGACGAGTATGTTTGTGGGTGTGCTCATGGGGATGTACAGTGTGGGCGTGGTGGTTATCGGCTGGTCTGTTTCGAAAACGTTGAGGGTTCCTGCTAAGTCGAAGAGTTCTCCTATCACGACGGTGTTGGCGCGGTTTGCCGCTGTTCTAACGGTGTCTGGAAATTCACTTGGCATTTTCTTTCTTATTTCTCCTTTTTTTTAATGTTATTTTTTAATGTTTTATGTCAAATTGATGACTGTAAACGATGGAAAATAGTGTTTTGCGTGCTTCCGCGTGTTTTTCAGCCTCCTTATCGCCTACACGCAAGATGTCCGAGGCTTCCTGTTTCACTCAAAAAAACATAAGTGAGAGTTTTATATCAAAATTGTCGAATTTAAAGTCCGATTGCAGACACGTACAAGTCCATGCTTGCTGCTGGGTTCGTAGTGTGGATTGTTATGGTGCCGCCTGAAACGGTTGCGTAATCAACGGGTTTAGCCGTGATTGCAGGAGGCGAAATACTGTAACTATAGATCAGCTTCAAACCAGTCTTCACCGTCACCGTGTCGTCGCCAGCTATCAACTGCATCTTCATCAACACCACATAATGGTTCCGAAGACGATCTCTACGTCGCCAAGCGTAAGTTGTGCAAGTAGTCAAGTTTTTTTCACCTCACTATATCCCGTAAGCCGTCACGTACAGGTAGTCAGGAGCCAACGGGTCATCCACATACAACGTGATGACTCCGCCCGCCACCGTCGCGTAATCCACCGTTTTAGCTGTAACCGCAGGAGCAGAAACGTCGTATGCATAAATAATCTTCAGTCCTGTAGCCACGGTGATGCTTGTGTCACCGTTATCATAAGTCATCTTCTTCGTTACAACCCGATTCTTACGTAACACGTCTCGTCGAGTCCAAGCTGTTGCCACCGCCATCTTTCATTCACCTTTTACTACGACGCTATGTACTTGAGTGCGCCGTGACTCATCCAGTTCCAGCCGATCAGTTGCCCAGCCATCCACAAAGTGTGCTTCGTCTCCAAAGCCGACTCGGTAGGTACCGCACGGTACGTGATTGGCACAAGCGTTCTGAACTCCAACGCGTCCTGGTTAATCAGGTAAATGTTGCCTGGGCCGCCAGTGGTGTGTTTGGTGTTCATCCACAGCCATCCTGAAGCTTCCGTTCCCATCAGGTAGGGCACGGTAACTATGGGCACTGTGATGTCGCTTAGCCTGAGTGCGCTTAACTGAACTTTTCCGCCGACTACTCCTGGAGTGCTGCTTATGCCATTAATCGTTTGCCTTGCGTCTGTGTAGTCAATTATCAACGCTTTGGGGTCTTGCTCTGCTTTGATCTTGTTGTAGGCTTTCGGGCTCATCATTGCAATGTAATTGTAGGGTTCCTCCGCGTAAACAAGGCATTTCGCCATCAAATCGTCTAGTTCGTCGCAGATGTTGTACGCTTCTCCCGCCGCTGCGGTTCCGCCTGTTGGCAAACGTATCTGGGATTCCGCTATGCTGGGGGCGTCTCTGTCGAATCGGACTGCGCCTCCGCCTGCTGCTCCTGTTTCGTTCCAGTAGATGTCGCCATCCGTGATTACGCTGCAGTATGTGGCGATGCCTGACTCTGCCTTGTTGCTTATCATGCGGTCTATGCTTTCGAATTCGGCTGCTGGCACCGCGTTTGACGCTGGAGAGTCTACTCCGTAGCCAGGGTTGATTCCTGCGCCTGCCGCTACAACGTCGTTGAATACGCCTGTTAGTTGCTGGTCGAGGATGTCTAGGAACAGTTTGCTCATGTAATCGCGTATTTGCTCTAGGCTTGGGGTTCTTCGGCTGCGTTGGATTCCGCTGAGTGCGGCTGCAACTTCAGTGTTTACCCAGTTGACTTTAAGCAACGCTGGGTAAATGTAGTCTTCGTCCACTAATGCGGGCACGTTGTAAGCGTCGAACAGTGCGCCTGTCTCAAGAATGTTGATTGGTCTGTCTGCGGCTGCCATTTCTGCTTGAATAGACTGGTAGCTGTCTCCTTTCTCTTGGTACGTTGTCTTCGTTAACGCTTTGAAGCAGTGTGTGCTGCGGGTTAAGCCTTCCAGCATGAGTTTGCCGAGGTAAACAGGGTCAAACCATGTGGTGCTGCCGCTGTACGACATTGGCGTGGTGGCTTTCAACAGCGCAGCCATGCTGGGATCTACCTGGTTGGGCATGTTGTTGTAGTAGCCGTTTCTGCCGAACCACAGTTCCTTGAGTGTTGATGGGTCAGCCATTTACGTTGCCTCCTCGAACTGTTTTACTGCTTTTTCAAGAGCGGTTAACTCGGGCGCGTTGCCTTCTGGACCCGCGCTTTTGGTTGTTGCGTCTGGCGCTGGTGTTCGCTTGTCGGTGTCTGCTTCCGTTAGTTGTGCTTTGCGGATTGCCGCTACTAGGTCGCTCTGGTGGATTACGGGGTCGTTGTCTAAGCCGAATCCTTTGCGGAGTGCGGCTTCCATCTCGATTTCTTTGCCTTTAAGTATGGTTTCGATTTTTTCATCTAAGGCTTTTTCAAGGGCGGTTAGCTTGTTTTCTAACACGTCTCTGATTACGCCATCTATGCGCTGTGTCAGGTTGAAGTCAAGTGTTTTCGCTGTTTCTGCTGCTTTCTGTTCTGCTGTTAAGTCTGGTTTTGCTGGTTCTGCTTGTTTGTTTTCTTCTGTCATTTCCTTCTTTTTCCTTACATTTTATTTTTTGTTGTTTTATACTCTCACGCCCTTTTTGGGGCAGAGACTTGTGACTGTGAACTAATGAAAAACGTTAAATTATGGTTAACTTGACGGTTTTATCCATGTACGGGTCGATTACACGCCCGTTTTCGTCTATGAAGCGGTAGCTGCACCATTTCCAAACACGCTCCAAATCCATTGGGCAAGAAGGGTACTCGCGGCATTCCGCTGGGCGCTTATTGTAGATTGTGCAGTGCTTGTCGGTTAGGTTGGTGTAGTGTTCGCAGACGTGGAAGTGCCCAAGTTGCTTGCTGTAGATGTAGCAGCATGCGCCGCAGTTGTTGCATTCGCCTACTCTGAAGATTTGCATAAACATGGAAAAGCTTTTAAGCTAAGTAAGTAAGTATAGATTGAGGTGAAAACATGAAATTTAGAGAAGCCTTTTCGAAAATGTTTACTGACATGTTTCAATTAGTAAGAGTAACTACTGTTCAGACAGACACATTTAATGTTGATGTAAACCAAATGCAGTATGTTAAATTTTCAGACTGTAATATTGGAAATATGAAACTGCGGAAAGGTCAAAACATTCTCCTTAATGGGGCGTATATTGGGGTTTTAACATCAGATGCAAAATTGGAAGGCAATTTTAACATAGTGGAGAAAACACAATGAGGACATTGAATGAGAGTTTCACCGACCAAGAATTTGCCAATCTCCAAA
>CAYSYY010000264.1:0-5477 GCA_964435265.1 uncultured Gemmatimonadota bacterium | reverse complement strand
AGCCAGTTGCTCACCACCAGCGCCATAGGGGTCTTCAATACCGGGTCTGAGCCGGAAGTACCCACGCCACCAGTGGTTGTGGAAGAAACGCCGGCTCCGGTACTGGAGATACCACCGGCGCAACAGATAACCCCGACCTGGATATACGCTATAATCGGGATTGGCGCGGCGCTGGCGGTGGTGGTGATTGTCCTTATTGTCAAGGCTAGGAGGCCCTAGCTAACAAGGGCGATACCCAACCAGAAACAAAAAGAGCCCCTCAAGAAATCGGGGGGTTCTTCTTCTGTATTAGAACCCGGAGAAGCTAATCACGTGCTTACTACACTTTTTACTTTTTAGCGGATTGTCTAACTCGTAGATTATGTGCCCAGCCCTTCATATTGCTAACCTCTTAATCAACTTTCCGTTATAACAAGGGACGGCAAATCGGAAGATGAGAGGTCAAAGCTATGAAAATAGCCACCTTGGGGAGGGCAGTCGCTGCCACATTGATTAGCCTATTGCTAGTCCTGGCGGGATGCACGCCGGCAGTGCCGGAGCTCCAGCCATCGTCGTACCCGGGTCCGGTAGTGGTCAAACAGGCGGGGGGTGCTGCTGCCCTCATTGCCGAATGTCAGGATAGACAATACATTATCAGCACTGCTGATTATATTGTTGAAGGTACAGTGCGGGGGGTTGAAAGCAAATGGAATGAGGATAAGTCCAGCATTCTTACCTATACCGATCTGTCGATAGAGGAGTATGTGAAAGGCGCCCCATTTGCTCAAGATAGACTGCAAATCATCACGCCGGGCGGCACGGTTGGCGATATCACCCAAGTAGTCGAAGACCAGTCTATCTTTCATGAAGGGAAAAGGGTTCGTATATACTTCCAGGAGATCGACGGCGAATTTCACATCGTCTGCGCACAGTGCGGTGTGGAAGACTGTGACTTCTTACAATAATCCAGATTGCTCCCCATTGCACAAAAGCTTACATTGTTCAATGAGTTGAATTAAGTGGTTTTGAAAATCGTGTTTATAAGATTGCTTTTTATTTGACAGGCCTCTAGCTTCAAAGAGGACTACGCAGACCTACCCAAGAGCAGACTGCAATATATTGAGGCTCTCCATCTGCTGACTTCTGCGCGGTGGATAAGTAAGCGAGTAAAGCCCCGGTAGAATCGGGGCGGATTCTCACCTCTTCTTGGTTATCTCCACCAGACCATTATCCCCATCTACCCTAACCCAGTCACCGCTGGAGATAGACTCGATAGGGTCCTTATCAAGACTGGTGACGGCGGGGATGTGCAAAACCACACTGGCTAGGGAGGTCAGAGCGGTATTCTCTCTGACTATTATAGCCTTAGGGTTGGTTCCGCAAAGCCGGCTCGCGTGAGCCGCGTGCGAGAAGTAGGAAGACCCCTTTCCCGTTGTGAAAACCAGAATCTTGCCTTTGATATTCTCATTCCTCAGAGGATGGTTTCTCTCAGTAAGGGTACCGGTGTAAGGGTCCAGCCCTCCGCAGAAGGAAATGGGACAGCCGGACACTAAAGCCTCCCCTTCCGCAACTCCACCGGTAATCCCTCTGCCTTTTAAGACTATTTTTTTCACTTGAGCTCCCCCTTCCACTTGCCTATAATACTTGCCTGTATACACTCTTCCATCGTGCCGTACCACACATTGTCATAGCCTCTCATACCGGCAAGGTAATGCGCCGTCTTGGACGAATCAGTGGCTATGACATTGCTGGTCGGGAGATACATGTTCAGGGGACAGCTATCCACCATAAGATGCCCCCCTGCCCGATTAATAATATCCGTGTAGCCACTTCTGTCAGCCACGGTCTTGAGCTGTCTGTCCGTATAGATCAAGAGGAGGACTTTATCGTTAACCTTCTTGCCCTCTAACAATCCAGCCACCTTAGTAAGCTGATGCAGGCTGTAATGCGGACACCCTATGGATACCATAGTCAGGTCCTCACTGTTAGCCTTATTCAATTTCTCGTAAGCTTCCCGGCGCTGCACCTTACCGTAGCTGAAAGACATCTTGTTCTTTCTATTGCCGATAGCTTCTTCTAGCGTGCGGGCTTCAGGGGTTACCCCGACTATATGATACATCTCAATACCCCCTGAAGTAGCCCCCGCCGAACTCAACGCCATTAGCTTACTCATGTTGGGCGCCCCGGTCACCCCTGTATAAACCGGCACATCTGCCCCAACAACACCACCCACGTAGTAGCCCATCAGGTCATAATCGCTTATGCTACTCAGGGCAATCTCAACGTTCACCTTGACGTTGGCCAGTCTATGCTCGTCAAGATGAAAGCCCCAGTAAGGTGACTTGCCCGTAAGCGCCGAGGCAAAAGAGCTCTCGAGCCCATTGATATTGGTACGGGCACCAATGACAGCATTAGCATAGGCTACTGCTGATGACTCTACCCAGACACAATGTTCACTAAACACAGGAAGGGCCCCACATTGATAGGGGGTGCAAGAGCCGGTAAGGTTTATGCCTACCCTTTTACAATAAGCCTGTGCCTGCCTTATCAAGGACTTCAGATTTTGCGGGGCCGCCACGAGTTCCGCATGATCCAGGTCGATGGTAAAGATGTGGTTGACCGTAAAAGCCTTAACCTTATCGACCATCACCCTATCCCGGCTATCCAAGCAAAACTCGGAGACAACATCATCCATGTTCTCGCAATTTTGAGTGATCACATCTTGGTAAAGGAATGTCCCCAGTAGCGTAAACACGTTGTCGGTATCTACAAAAGTCTCTGCCCCAAGGGCATCCCCATACCTGATCAGCAGCTCCATGGCTTTTTGCCTGGCAACGCCCTGCTTCCCCTCCAGCATTTCCTGTTCTTCTCGGGTCAGCTTCACGATGATGCCTCCTATTCACTCAGTCTGTCGAAGCGTTGAATTAATATCCGTGCGGTCTTTACTCGTCGAGTCTTACCCTTCGACTAGCATATCATGACTCTCGTCACCCGTCAGCTGATCAAAAGCGACCACCAGGTCACGGATAAGCGGGTATCTCTGCGCTGGTCCAATGGCTATACTGTCCCCGGGCTTCACAACGGTAGCACAAGCTCGCCGCTCTTTACCATCTATATTTACAATGCAGGTGCCACAAGTACCTAGGTTGCAGCCGACATTTCGGTAAGCCAGGCTATTGTCAATCTCGTCATGGATCCTCTTAATGAGATTCAGCACCGAGATGTCCCTGTCGCTCTGAACTTCATATACCTGATGCGATGGCGCTGAATCAAGGGCGGGGTTGAAACGCTGAATTTTTGCCGTAATCACGCTCTTGTCCATGACTCTCTATCTACCCTGCGGCTTCTCTTCGGGTAAGATAACCCTAGAAAGGGGCTAGCTTCTGCCGCGGTGGCACAATCCTGGTCAGGTTAACTGGTGTCTTTGAAACCTCCATACTACCCACGCGCAATTGCACCACGGTATGTTGCACCGGCGTCTCATCATCGGTATAGGGGATATCCTCCCGATAATGGGTCCCCCGGCTCTCTTCACGGATCAGGGCACACCTACCCGCCATCTCTGCGCAGCATAACATATGACCAACCTCTATCGCCTCAAGCCAATCGGTATTATATTGCCTAACAGCCGGGACACTGACGCGTCGGAGCTCATCCTCTCTCAGAGCTTCTACCTGCGTCATCAGCTTTTCCAGCCCTTCTTTATTTCTAATCGGGCCGAGATACTCTTCCACCAGGTTTGTTATCTTTTTCTTCAGCCCTGAAGGGGCTATAGCGTCTTCCTTGGGCTCCAGGAGGGAAATCAGCTCTGCCGTTGCAGCCTCTATCTGCTCACCGCTTACCGGAACCCAATCCCACTCCTTAGCGAGCTCTGCGGCATTCTGTCCCGCCCTAAATCCAAAGACCTGAGTGTCCAGGAGGGAATGCCCAGCTAGCCGGTTAGCACCGTGAATATTGCCAACCGCCTCACCGCAGGCAAACAGACCCTTTATATCACTGGCCCGCGCCTCTTCGTCAATCCTCACCCCACCCAAGGTGGTGTGAGCCGCCGGCGCTACCTCAATATTATGCTCCTCAAGGTTGACACCAAAAGAAGCCATGTATTTCTGGCCGAGGTGGCGGGCAAGGACTTCTTTCCGTTTTTCCTTCGGGGCTACAGTAAGGTCAAGGTACACCCCCCCGTGAGGCGTGCCTTGACCCTCATTTACTGTCCTAGCAATAAGGTGGGTGAGTGAGTCCCTAGTTCGATATTTGCCTGCCGGATAGATTTCCTCCCTCCGCCTATTCAGGAGCCGGCTACCGACATCGAACCCCAATAATATCTCATAGGGCTGCACCTGCCCCTTTATCTCTTCAGGATAGACCGCTACCGTGGGGTAAAAAAGCTGCTGCTCCATGTTAATAACTTTTTCCCCGGCATAATAAGCCAGGGAATAGGCATCCCCCGTGCTTTCAGGCGGGCAATCCGAATGCGCCCACAAATAGCCCGCCCCTCCCGCAGCCAGTATCAAAGTCTTGCACTGAAAGACCTTGGCCACCCCGCTCTTAACGTCAAGGCCAACAGCCCCGTTAATGCGACTATCACTGATTAGCAAACGAGAAATAGCTATATCTGAGTACATAGCAATGTTCTCATTTTGCCCAGCTATTTTTGTCAAGGAGGCTACCAGCCTACGCCCGCCACCCTTTAGAAAAAGGAACCGGGGCACGCTTGTCCCCGGGATAAGAAGCCGCCAGTATTCAGCCCCTTCCTTTTGAAACTTCACCCCGTATTTTTCAAGGTCTAAAACCCTCTCCAAGCCATCACTTACCAACGGCTCAATTACATTCTGGTCTGATAAATACTTTCCGCTCTCAACAATCTCTTTGAAATGCAACCCTGCACTGTCATCTGGTGTCCTTAAATAGGCAGAAAATCCCCCCATCGCCACCATAGTGATGCCGCTAAGTCCGATTGACTGCTTGGCTACAACCACTACATCTACCTTGCTATCGGCAGCAGCAATCGCCGCCCTGAGTCCAGCACCACCGGCACCAATGATTAAAACATCACTTCTTACCAGTTCATAATTCGGCATCATAGGAATCTACATCAACGTTATTAAGCATGTCAATAGCTGGTAGCTAGAATCCATCATACCGCGTTGTCCATTTAGAGCGCAATTTCTGCTTTCCAAACCTCCTATACCTTACCCCCAAGTTCGGTCCCAGCTTTGAGATTGGCTTGCCAGATTGTGGTGGAGGAATCCACTTGAGCATAAGGACGAATTATAATTATTTAATCCTTCTTATCCTACCTTGCTGTCAAATCCACTACTAACAACTTATGCTTATTAGCCAATAATTGCTTATTTTGTTACCTCTAGTTAAAATGGTTCGTTTGTTTAGGCTATGCTGTAGACACGGAGTTTCAAGCGTAATCAACAGCGGACCTTTTTATAAAAGACTTAGCAGCATTTATTTGGCTAAATCTTACCACTCTAGTTATTAGGGAGTTC
>CAYSYY010000263.1:0-5504 GCA_964435265.1 uncultured Gemmatimonadota bacterium | reverse complement strand
AGACCGCCGATAAAATCCACCTGAACAACTCATTACACATCCCCAGGAAGCTGGTCGACCGCTTCGCCAGGATCGTGACGGACGTTGAGAAGAAGCGCAGCGGCAAGTGACGGCAGCTACGCTTTCAGCTCACAGGATTGCCTTGCCCTCTTCTCTTTCGTATTTCGTGTGAGCGTGGTTGATTGAGCCGAAAGGGCGTTCTCGAAGGGCCCGAGATCAGTCCGTCGTGAGGAGGCATGATGTGCGTGAGCCCACGCCACTCTTCCGGGAGATCTTCTTCGAGCTCTACGAGGGCTTGCCCCGACAGGGTCCTGGCAACCGCGCCTGTGCCGCGCGGGCGCTCGGTCTGTGCCACGACGTGCCGCCGGCGCCCGCGGTGCTCGACCTCGGCTGCGGCGTCGGCGGGCAGACGCTCCACCTCGCCGAACTCACCTCTGGTTCTATCATCGCCCTCGACAGCCACGCCCCGAACATCGAGCGGCTGCAGGTGACGGTGGCCGAGCGCGGGCTCGGTCGGCGGGTGCGGCCCCTGGTCGGCGACATGGCCCGGTCCGGGCTGCCGCCTGAGAGCTTCGATCTTATCTGGTCCGAGGGCGCGCTGTACAACATCGGCATGAAAAACGCCCTGCGGATCTGCCACGAGCTGCTGCGCTCCGGCGGCTACCTCGCCTTCACCGACGCCGTGTGGCGCAAGGAGAACCCGCCGCCTGAGGTGAAGGCGAGTTTCGAAGACTATCCTGACATGGGCTGGGTACGAGACGTACTGGCGACGATTGAGAACAGCGACTTCTCCCTCGTCGGTCACTTCACCCTGCCGGACGAGGCGTGGTGGGACGACTTCTACACGCCGATGGAGCGCCGCATCGAGGATCTGCACGGGAAGTACGCTGATGATACCGAGGCCCGTGCCGTGCTCAGCCTGCTCGCCCAGGAACCCGAGATGCACCGCCGATACGCGGATTACTATGCGTACGAGTTCTTCGTGGCGCGCCGACAGTGAAGCTGCGTCAGCGCCGCTCCACCACTCCATGCACCCGATGGCAGCCGCAGGATCCTGGTACGGCATAACCGCGCGTGCGGATCCGACGGCGCTGCCGACTGGCCGGAGAGAAGATTGATAAAGGTCTGCCAGGTAGCCTACTATCGACACCATGCACGGCCCGGCACCAGCCATATCATGACGGCGGAAAGCGAACATAAGACCCTCGTCACCGCTCTGGTCGAGCGGCTCGCGGCGATGACCATCGAGGTGACCCACGTGCTGGGTGATCCCGATTATCCCGATCCCCCCTGGCAGAACTGGAAAGATGAGTGGGAGCTGCCCGATATTGTCGCCGAAGATAGATCGCGCGGGCTGATCGTCATCGGGGAGGCCGAGACCGGAGACTCATGGAACGCCGGAACGATGGTGCGCAAGCTGGGGGTTTTCCGCCGCTGCGCCCACCAGGTGTTCGTGATGGTGCCGGAACAGATCCGTGACCGGGCGCAGCTGGACGTGCGGAAAGCGCGGTATGGGAACGTCACCGTGGTGACGCCCGACGCCTCTCCGTGAGCCGTTTCTCGTATCAGAACATACCCTCTCAAGGAGGCGGTCGGCATGATCCGACCAGGTGGTATACCCGGGCGGGCCGTACCGGTCATCGTGCTCACGGTTCTCCTCATCCCCCTGCTCCCGACCGACGCCCAGCAACCTGAGGACCGGCAGATCTGGCGGGAATTCACAGCCTGGCTGCAGGCGGGTGAGATCGGACCCGAGCGCATCAGACCGCTCAACGACGCCTGGATGGAAACCTTCATGGGCCACCTCCGGAACATCGCCGCTCATGTCGACTGGAACGAGATGGAAGCGGCTTCGGAGTTTTTCCGGGTGGGGGAGAAGCTGCACGTCCTGGTGGAACTGAGCTACGAAGGGGCACCGGTCACTTACTGCTTCTCCTTCCTCATCACCGAGCAGGGGTGGTTCTACCATCACCTCGAAGCGATCCAGATCCGGCTCGATCGCACGGGCGAACCGCCCGTTTCCGATTTCCCCGACGTGCCCGAACAGACGAAGAACTGGATGCGCAACGAGCGGTTCGTCTCGAACCAGATCTGGCTCTACAACCAGATCTCGCGGGAGAAAGGCCGCGAGCAGGCGCTCTGGTGGTTCCTCGACGGTCCCGGTTACGCGGTGAACGCGCAGACCTGGGTACCGTTCGTGGAGCCGGCCCGCGCCTTCATCCTGTTCTTCTGCTGGGACCAGGCGAAGCTGTGGGGCGACGCGGTAGTGCTCGAGAAACTGGCCGACGACGAGGCGGTCGTGCGCATCCACAGCCACGTTCTGGAGATGTACGAGCGCACCGCCCACCTGAAAACTTGGCTGCCGGAAGAGGAGTACCGCGGCTTCTGGGAGGCGATCTGGCGCAACCGGGCTGAAGCCTCGGGCTGGGGTGTCGAGATCACTTATGAGGATACCGTCGCCGTTTTCCGTTTCACCCGCCGGCGTTGATCCCGGAACCGCATTTTCCCTGAATCGTTTCTGCAGTTTCCGGCTCTGTAACGGTGATGATGACGGAACCGGGTGCGGGAGTCACCCGCGCCCCAGCGAACCGAGGTATGCGACGATGGCCTTCATGGACGAGAAGATCCGGGGTGAAGCCCTGAAGATCCTGGACGGGATGGAGACAGATGTTTCCCTCATCCTCTTCACCAGCCGGGAGCAGTGCGAATTCTGTGATCACACCAGGGAACTCATCTACGAGGTGGCGGCCCTGACCGATAAACTCACGGTTGAGTTCCGGGACCTCGAGGCCGACCGCGAGGTCGCCGAACACTTCCGGGTGGACCGGGCGCCGGGGCTGGTCGTGATGGGTGAGCGGGACAAAGGCATCCGCTTCTATGGCATCCCCTCCGGCTTCGAGTTCGGCACCCTGCTCGAGACCATCCGGATGGTCAGCACCGGCGACGCCGGATTGAACGAGGCGACGACCACGAAGCTCGAGAGCCTCGACGGACCGGTGCTGCTGCAGGTCTTCATCACGCCGACCTGCCCCTACTGTGCGGGCTCGGTGCTGGCCGCCAACCGTCTGGCCATGGCGAGCGACAAGGTCACCTCGGAGATGATCGAAGCGATGGAGTTCCCCGAACTCTCGCAGAAACACAGCGTCATGAGCGTGCCGCGCACGGTCCTGAACTCCGAGCACGCCATCGACGGCGCGGTGCCGGAGTCGTACCTGATCGACTGGATCATCGCCGAGAGCAGCGGCGGCGCGGCGTAGAACCCATCCGGCGGGCGCCCGGCGGGAAGCCGGCGGGCGCCCGGAGGGAAGCCGGCGGAAGACAGGCGGGAAGCCGGCGGAAGACAGGCGCAGGGGCGGGAACCGGGGCGAAGGCGGGAAAGGTGGTTCCCGGTTGAAGGCGGAGGTTCGACGTTCCATCATGGTACCATGCCGACGCCTTCGGATACCCCGCCTGAAACTGACCGCTTCTTCGAGGATGAGGCCGGATTCGAGGCCGAGGATCTGGCGGCGGCCCGCAGCGGGGATCACGCCGCCTTCACCCGCCTGGTGGACGCCTACATCGACCGGCTCTACGGCTTCAGCCGGCACATGTGCTCCCATCCCGAGGACGCCGAGGACACCCTGCAGGAGACCCTCCTCACGGCCTGGCGCCGGCTCGCCGATTACCGTGGCGAGGGCCCCCTGCGGAACTGGCTCTTCCGGATCGCCTCTTCGCATTGCCTGAAGCAGCGGCGCCGCCGGGTGGGGGAACCGGAGCGGCACCTCTCGGTCGAGGAACTGGGACCGGAGGCGCTCCGGCCGGTGAAGGAGGGACCGTCCCTCTCATCGATCGCGGCCGCCCCGCTCGAGGCGATCCTGCGCGACGAGCTGAGGGAGAGGATCGACGCGGCCATCGATCAGCTGCCGCCGGAGTACCGGCTGGTGCTGCTGCTGCGCGACGTGGAGGGCTTCTCCACCGCCGAGACGGCCGAGCTGACCGGGCTCTCGGAAGCGGCCGTAAAGTCGCGCCTGCACCGGGCCCGGCTCGAGGTGAGACTGGCCCTGCAACCCTATCTGGAGGAGAAGGTCGGGTGAACGCCGGTCATGATAACGGACGGCGCGAGGACGACCGTTCGGGGCGCCGGGAGGATCGGGGAGCCGGCAGCCACGCCGGGCACGGTTCCGACGGCGCTCACGGCCACCCGCCCGGATCGTGACGCGAGGTCCTCGAAAACCTCTCCTGCTATCTCGAGGGCGATCTCTCCGCCGAGCTCAGAACAGCCGTCGAGACCCACCTCGGGCAGTGCGCCGACTGCCGGCACTGCGCCGATGAGATCCGCGCCACCATCCTGCTGCTCGGCGACACCGGGGCGCGACCGCTCGCGCCCGCCCGTCACGCCGCGCTGCTCGAGCGACTCCGCACCGCCCTCGACGCTCTCGGCTGAGAAATATCCGTCCAGCCGGAACCGGCAAGGAAGCCGGGCAATGAACATCAACACTCGTGATATGAGCTGAGAGCAGCTTACTGTACCCGCCGGGCGCCGGCAGGGATCTCGCCGACCCGGCGCAGGGCGATCCGGGTCAGGACCGGACCGATGATCTCGAAGAAAATGGTCGAGAATACGGCCACGGTCAGGATGGTTTCACCGGTCTCCGGAAGGCGCTGGCCGGCCACCAGCGCCAGACCCAGGGCCACGCCCGCCTGGGGCATCAGCGCCACCCCGCACCAGCGCCGGTGCCTGACATCGGCGCCGCCCAGCCGGCCGCCGATCCAGGTTCCGATCACGCGCGAGATCATCCGCAGCCCGACGTATCCGATCGCCATCACACCGATACCCTGCAGGGCGCCCCGGTCGACCGAGGCGCCCGAGAGCAGGAAGAAGAGGATGAGGAAGGGCCACTCGATCCCCTCGATGGCGTGGAAGGGGCGGGTGTGGTGCCGGGCGAGGTTCGCCACCACCGCCCCCATGGTCATCGCCGCCAGCAAAAAGGAGACGTGGAGGGCGATCGCGATCCCGCCGCAGAGCAGGACGACGCCCAGCGCCTCGGCCAGGGTGGGCTCGCCCGGCTGAATGCGGCCGGTGGCATAGGCCATCGGCACCCCCAGCACGATCCCGAGCAGGATCGCTCCCCCCAGCTCCCGGATCCCCTGGAGCAGGGTCTCGGCCCCGTTCCCCTGACCGGAAACGATGCCGGCGACGGTGAAGAGGATGCTGAAAGCGATGATGCCCCAGGCGTCGTCCACGGCCACGATCCCCTGCAGTACCCGCGCGAAGGGCCCGTCGGCCCCCTTCTCCCGGATGACGTCGATCGTGGCCGCCGGGTCGGTGGCCGGTGCGATACCGGCCAGGATGAGCGCGGTGGCGATCGGTACGCCCAGGATGACGAGCCCGCCCCAGGTCACGGCTGCGGTGACGACGACCAGCATGATGGAGATCCACAGGACCTCCCGGCCGTGCTCGCGCAGGGCCGACAGGGTGAGCTTCTCGCCCAGCAGGAAACCCACCATCACCAGGGCCACGTCGG
>CAYSYY010000262.1:0-5529 GCA_964435265.1 uncultured Gemmatimonadota bacterium | reverse complement strand
ATCGCCCCGGCGGCGTGGCCGTTCTGATAGGATTTCCCGCCTCCTGACCTGCTCCATCGAACTCTTGCTTGAAGATGGTGAGCCGTAACTGGAAGTTACGACATTTCGCCCGGTCTCCTTCGCAAGATCCTCAAGGACATAGAAGTACTCCCCGACGAATTTCTTCGTCACCGTTGGGCAAAGAACCGACCAGACGCTCCGTTGCATCTTAGCCGGCGCCCACGTCTGTCTGCTTTCTCAGGGCGCGTAAAAAGGCTATGAGGATCAATGCAAAAAGGCTATTACGAATGCGCGTGATATCTCCCGGGATTCGGTTCTATCCCTCTTATTGTGCGTATTGGGCGTTGTCCAGGCAGTCGATGATGACCTTCGCATACGTGAAGATGATACCGATACCTTCCTCGGTCACCGCATACGGATTTTCGGGGGACATCAGGATTGTCGTCCCGCTCGACCGTTGCGATCCACTCCGGCATTCCTGTCCTGATATCATCATCGGGGAACGATGATCAGTGCGCCCAGGATAACGAACAGCAGCGGGAGCATCACGGCGTAGATGACCGTGGACACGGTCTTGACGGTCGTGGAGTATTCGCCTTTTATACGCCCTATCCGATACTCAGATTATACCCCGTCCCCCGACCGTACGGCAACGATCACAGATCAGGCAACGGGCACCGTCCGGCAACGATCGAAGCACTGCAACGATCACCGCCTGGTGATGAGCACCGCCCGGCGATGAGCACACTCCGGCTGTGATCGGGATCAGGCGAAGTCCACGATCTCGTACGAGTGCCCCTGCTCGGTGAGGAAGAGCTTGCGTGTGGGCGTCTTGTTTCTTGTTTTTTAATTTATAGGGAGTTTAATCTATCTTATCAAAAAAACATAATATTGGATAAGGCTAGTATAAATGGATCCTCGGACGAATCCATACGCCCCAGGGGCTGGAACGCTCCCTCCCGAACTTGCGGGAAGAGATGAGTACCTTGAGCGAACAGCGATAGCGCTCGATCGCATCCGTACAGGAAGGGCAGCCCGCGGCCTCATCCTGTACGGACTTCGCGGGGTTGGTAAGACCGTTCTCCTGAACCGGATACGCAAGGATGCCGACGGGCGTGGTCTCGTCAGTGTCAGTATTGAGTCTCCAGAGGACCGATCGCTGCCGGCCCTCCTGGCTCCTGCTCTCAGAGCTGCTCTTCTTCACCTCAGCCGAAATGAAGCTGCGAAAGCGGAGGTGCACAGAGCTCTGAGGGCACTCGCCGGCTTCGTCGGAGCATTACGAGTCACGTACCATGATGTAGAGATCGGATTCGATTTCGAACCCGAGGCCGGGCTGGCAGACAGCGGTGACCTGGATAATGACCTGGCCGATCTCCTGATAAGCGTCGGCGCAGCGGCTCAGGCGCGGCAAACCGCTGTCATCCTCTACATCGATGAGCTGCAATATGTGGCGGAGACACAACTTGCTTCCCTCTTCATGGCCCTGCACCGGGTCGGCCAGGACCAGTTGCCGGTCTCCATGGTTGCAGCCGGACTACCGCAGATTCTCGGCCGGGCAGGTCGAGCAAAATCCTACGCCGAGAGAATGTTCGAATTCGTCCTCATCGACCGCCTCGATGAGTCAGCAGCCCGGGCCGCGATCTGTGTGCCGGCTGCAAAAGAGAATGTCACCTTTCAGGAAACAGCCATCCGGGAGATCCTGAGTCAGACCGAGGGTTACCCATATTTTCTCCAGGAGTGGGGTAAGCACTGCTGGGATGTTGCCGACGACTCACCCATCGAATCCAGCGATGTCGAGCAGGCCACCCGTCTGGCTCTGGCTGAACTGGATGCGAGTTTCTTCCGGGTCCGATTCGATCGCCTGACCCCCGCCGAAAAGCGATACCTGCGTGCCATGGCGGAACTGGGACCCGGTCCCCATCGATCCGGCGACGTGGCCGCACAACTCGGTCGCAAGGTGACCGGCGTGGCGCCGATACGCAGTGCGCTGATATCCAAGGGAATGATCTTCAGCCCGGCCCACGGGGATACTGCCTTCACAGTCCCCTTGTTTGATGATTTCATGAAACGGATAATGACCTGATGATGGTCAGGGGGCGCAGCGCATGAGCTGGCAGGCCTGGGTCACCATAGCGGTCATCGTGCTGACGGTCGTCGTGCTGGTGCGCGATCTGATGCCGCCCGCCATCACCCTTCTCGGCGGCACCGCCCTCCTGCTCGTGACCGGGGTCATCACTATCCCCCAGGCATTCTCGGGTTTCAGCAACCCGGCCCCGATCACCATCGGCTCGCTCTATGTGATCGCCCGGGCGGTGGACAAGACCGGAGCCCTGCAGCCGATCGTGGCCAGCACCATGGGGGGCCGGAGAGGTCAGCGCTCGGCCCTGATGAGACTGCTCTTCCCCACCGCGGCGGCCTCGGCCTTTCTGAACAACACGCCGATCGTGGCCATGATGATCCCGCAGGTCGAGAACTGGGCCGACCGGGTCGGGTTCTCACCGTCGAAGTTCCTGATCCCCCTCTCCTACGCCGCCATCCTGGGCGGCACTCTGACCGCCATTGGCACCGCCACCAACCTGGTCATCTCGGGACTGCTCGAAGCCCACGGCATGGAGCCGCTCGGCATGTTCGAGATCACCCGGCTGGGGGTGCCGATCGTGGTAGGCGGTCTGCTGCTCATCGTCGTGCTCGGTCCCGTGCTGCTGCCCGAGCGTATCGCCGCCCGACAGGACTTCGGGGCCTCGGAGCGAGAGTTCACCGTCACCATGGAGGTGAAGAGCGGCGGCCCGCTCGACGGCCTCGGGGTCGAGGAGGGCCAGCTGCGTCACCTCCAGGGGGTGTTCCTGGTCGGTCTCGCGCGCAATGGTGAGGCGATCGCCCCGGTCGGTCCGGGAACGACTCTGCACGGCGGCGATCTGCTCACCTTCGTGGGCAATGCCGATCTGGTCGTGGATCTGCACGGCATCTCCGGTCTGGTCTCGACCGAACGTAAGCACCTCGACGCCTTCGATACGCCCGAACACACCTATTTCGAGGTGGTCATCGGAGCCGCCTCACCGCTGGTGGGCAAGAGCCTGAAGGAATACGGGTTCCGGGGCATCTACCAGGCCGCCGTGGTCGCCATCCACCGGGCCGGCCACCGGGTCAGCGACAAGCTGGGGGAGGTGCGGCTGCGGGTGGGGGACACCCTCATCCTGCTCACCGATCCCGGCTTCCGCGACCGCTGGCGCGAGCGGCGCGACTTCCTGCTCATCTCCCGCCTGGGCGGGGTGCCCCCGTCGATATCGCGCAAGAGCCGGATCGTGGGGCTGCTCGCCCTGGGGATCGTGGTCTGCGCGGGGCTGAACCTGATGCCCATCCTGCACGCCGCCATGCTGGCGGGTATCGCCTGCATCCTGCTGGGCGTGCTCACCCCGGACGAAGCGCGCGGTGCGATCGACTTCGATGTGATCATCGTCATCGCGGCCGCTTTCGGGATGGGAGTAGCGGTTGATACCAGCGGGCTGGCCGGCCGGATCGCGGCGATCCTGACCGGTTCGCTCGGCTTCCTGGGTCCGCACGGCATGATCCTGGGGCTGGCTCTGGCCGCGGTGTTGCTGCGCGAGCTCATCACAAACAACGCCACCGCCGTGCTGCTCTTCCCGATCGCGGTGTCGACCGCCGCCCAGCTAGGTCTGGATCCGCGGCCCTTCGTGATGGCCGTGGCCCTGACGGCCGCCACCACCTTCCTGACCCCGATCGGCTACCAGACCAACACCATGGTCTACGGCCCCGGCGGGTACCGGTACACCGATTACCTCCGGCTGGGTCTGCCCCTCACCATCATGGTCGTGGCCGCCATCGTCCTGCTGGTACCGGTGGCGTGGCCGTTCTGACGGCGCTACCCCCGGATCCATGTGGTCCCTGACCGGCATATGCGACTGGACCTGCCCGGTCGCAGACATGGAAGTCCGCGAGACCGGTTTCACGAACCACCGGTTCACCGTATCGATCCTCAGACCGGAAGGCAGCCGGGATGACACGGGCCCGGTGTCGATCGTTCATGATGCGGGGACTCACATCGTTCTCCTCGGCTACCTGCTCAACCGCCGGGAGCTGGAGAACCGGTACGGGCTGACGGACCGATCCGAGGCGGAACTCTTCGGAGCTCTCTTCCACCGTTTCGGGCCATCGAGCATCCACGAAGCCGACGGCCTGTATCTTGTCTGCATCTACAGCGAATCGGATCTGCGATGCCGTGTGCTGCCCTGTCGGCATGGGAGTGCCCGTCCCGTATACTGCCAGGCAACTCCGGGAGGTTTCACCTTCAGCACCTCTCTGCGCGCTCTTCTGAATGCAGTTCCCGGGAAGCGGCGGCTGGATCTCCGGGCGGCACGGGATTTCCTGCACCATTACTACCTCATCCCGAACGCCGCGACTCTGATCGAGGGAGTGGGCAAGCTGGTGTCCGACCAGTACCTGGAGATCGATCTTCGGGAGGGAATCCGCACGATCCGGCCGCTCCCGGCGCCTGCCGGACGGGGGAGAAAAAGAGTGCCAGGTGCCGGGGATCACCTTCTGCCATCGATCGGGACGGCGGTCACGCAGCTGGCGGAACGTATCGATCTCCCCTCTACGGCCCTGGCCTTCACGGCGGGATGGGACAGCAACCTCCTGCTCCATTTCGTCCGCCGCTGCTGTCAAGGAACACTCACCGCAGTAACCATCCGGGGCGGTCGGAGGAAGAACGAGGTTCCGGAAGCCGGGACGATCATCAGGGAGAATTACCCGGATATGACCCATCTGAGCGGAACCGTCCCGATCGACGCTCTCTCTGCCCTACCCGAGATCGTCAGGCTCTATGAAGGCTACCTGTTCCAGGAAGGCATGTTCCTCCGGTACGAACTCGCCCGTCTGCTGGCCGCTATGGGATACCGGGAGGCGGTCCTCGCAGCCGGCGCCGATGAGATCCTCTGGGCGGAAATGCGTACCGCGCAGTGGCGCCGGTGGCTGGGGAGAATCCGGAAACCGGTATGGCGGATGCGCCGGTCGATTCCCTCGAGCGGAAGGCGCGTCCGGGTGCAGATGCCTCTCGACTGGGATCTGAAGATGCACGAGATGGCCCTGAACGGATTCGGCATCAGCGGATTCTACCCTTTCCTCAATTTCCGGACCGTTGACCTGGCCCGGTCCCTCAATCCGGCTCTGCGCTGGCGCAAGCGGTTCTACCGCCGGAAGGCAGGGGAGTTGCTCGGGGACCGGATCATCAGCCACGTCGCGAAGAGCGGCACCGTGGTCGATACTGAAGATCTGTACCAGGTTGAGAGTGATACCCTGCTCGACCTTCTCGAGAGCCGCCTGGCCGGCGATCTTCTTTCCGACGACCAGAGGAGGGCCCTGCGGGCCGATCCCCGGACCTATCATCTCATCCTCATACAGCTGTTCTACATGGCTGTTTTCGAGAACCTGTTCATCTCCGGGAGAGACGATGCACCGGGGGAATATGAGGGCCGGATCTCGCACCTATAGAATCCGGTATACGGGAGTAAC
>CAYSYY010000261.1:0-5540 GCA_964435265.1 uncultured Gemmatimonadota bacterium | reverse complement strand
AGCGCCGCGGTCGCTGCCTCCGGCGAATCACGCCGCACCACGAAGGCCCGGCACTCCCCACCGGGGAGCCGGTACTGCGCCTCCATGGCGTTGTCGAAAACCTCCTGTCCCATGAAGCCGGTGGCGATACAGCGCAGGGTGCGGGGGAGCTGGTTCTCTGCTGGCAGCCACGAGAGCTCGGCCGGCGGCGGAGTGCCGGCGATGCCGTCGGCCAGGCGCCGGGCGTGGGCGTGCATCGCCGTCACCACCGCTTCGTCGATGGTGCCGGCGTTGATCTGCACGTAGAAGCGCCCCTTCCAGAAGCGCAGGTTCATCTCCGAGACGATCGCCTCCTCGCCGATCTCCCCGAACTCCAGGGTGGGCCGCCGGAAGCTGGAGTAGATGCCGAACGCATTGAGGGGGGTGCCCATGTCGTAGATATCGAAGGTGAGTGAGGCCAGCAGATCCTCGTTGAGCATGTGCACGCCCATCGCCATCTCGACGAAGTGGTAGGCGATGTAGAGCTCGGCCTCGCCGTCGATGTACTCGAAGAGGGTTTCGGGAGTGTAGAGCGCGGTCTCGATATCCCAGCTCCAGCCGGCGTCGGCCTCGGGCTGCGGCATCAGGGTGGTGACTTTCTGCTCGATCTGTGCCCCGACGCCCGGTGTACCGATCAGCAGGGCTCCGGTCATAGCGGCGGCCAGGGCGGCAGCCACAGTGGCGGTGAGGTGGCGGTTGTACCGGTATGTCATGGATTCCCTCCCCCGGGTACGCCCGGACAGCATCGACCCCCGTCAAGATAGGGGAGACTCCGGCCTATCGGAAGCGCGGGTACCGGGATATCATGTTGGGCTGATCGGTGCGGGGCCCGCCCGTCTCCGCCGGCCGCGGCAGCCCACGGTCGGACCCGGCGCGAAATCGGGAGATACATATGAGAGCACGTCCGTCCGCCGCCGCTCTGCTTCTGGTGTTCCTCCTCCCCCCCCTGCCGACCGCAGCCCAACCCGCGTATACTCCCGAACAGGTCGTGGCCCTCGGGCTGGAGAACAATCCCGCCCTGCTCGCCCAGCTCCAGCGCGAGGAGGCCGCCCGCAGCGCCTCCCGCTCGGCCCGCCTGCTGGCCAATCCGGTACTGGATCTCCAGTTCGGGCACGGGGAATCATACGACGGCACCATCACACGTACCACCCGCGGGGTGAGCCTGCACCAGCCGCTCGAGAATCCGGCCGCCCGCGCCTGGCGGATCCGGGAGGCCGAGAGCGAGTGGCGGATCGAGGAGCAGACCACCGCACTGGTCCGCCTGGAGATCACCCGGGAGCTCAAACAGCACCTCTACCGCATCCTGATGCTGGAGCAGCGCCGCGGGACCTGGGAAAATGCCTCGGCCTTGCTCGAGGAAGCCCGCCGCCTGGTCGAGACCCGCGCCCGGCACGGCGAGGAGCGCCGGCTCGAAGTGCTCCGGCTCGGGGTCGAAGAAATGACCGCGCGCAGCCGGCTCGAAGCGGCCCGGGCCGACCTCGTCCTGGCCCGGCGCCACCTCCGGGCCCTTACCGGTGACGCCCTGCCCGCGGACTTCCGGCTGACCGGGGAGCTCGAATCCATCCCCATCGAACCGGATACCGACGCCCTGACCGCCCGGGCGCTCAGTTCCCACCCCCTGATGGCGCGGGCCGACGCGGCGGTCTACGGAGCCGAGAGCGGAGTGCGGCTGGCCCGGGCCGGCCGCCTGCCCGATCCGGAACTCGCGGCCTTCACCAACGACGAGCTGCACGGCACCGTGACCGGTTTCGGAATCTCCTTCGCCCTGCCGCTGTGGAACCTTAAGAGCCGCGAGATCGCCGGGGCCCGGGCCAGATTCACCGCCGGTGAGCTGGAGCGGGCCGATCTTGCGATGGAGATGGAGGTCGCGGTCACGGCGGCTGCGAACGATCTGAGACTCGCGGCCGGTCGGATCGCGATCTTCCGCGAAGGTCTGCTCGAAATGGCTTCGGAAGCCCTGGCGATCGCCGCGGCTGGCTACCGGGCCGGTGAGATACAGCTGCTCGAGTATCTTGATGCTCAGCGCACCCACGACAGCCTCATGAACACCTATTACGAAACGCTCTATGAATGGAACGTCAGCCGGGCCGCCCTCGAGGCGGCCGTCGGGGGAGAGATCCGATGAAACGGTTGTTCCTGCAGGTGCTGTTCTCAACCGCCCTGGTCTGCCTCGCCGCCGCCCTGGTATGCCTAACCGCCGCCTGCTCCCGTTCCGGCGGCGGGACCACCGACGCCGGGCATGATCACGAAGCCGGACTGGCCGCTGGCGGGGCCGCGGCCGGACACGAGCACGCCGCCGGCGGAGCCGGAACGGAGGCCGTGACGCACCAGGGTGAGGCGGCGCACGAACTCCATCTCGAACCCGATCAGGCGGCGGCGTGGGGGATCGAGACCGCTCCGGCCGGCCTGACCGACGTTTCCGCGGTGCTGCGGCTGCCCGGCGTGCTCACCGTCAACGAGAACCGCACCGCCGAGATCACCAGCTGCGTCGAGGGCAAGGCGGCCCGGATCGGGACCGACCTGGGTCGGCGGGTGGAGGCCGGTCAGGCTCTGCTGGTCATCGACTCCCCCGCCTGGGCCCGCGACCAGGCGGCGCTGCTGCAGGCCGGCGCCCGGGCGGCCCTGGCCCGGCTGGAGTTCGAGCGGGCCCGGGACCTGCTCGCCGAACAGGCCATCGAAGAGCGCGAATACGACCGGCGCGAGGCGTCCTGGCGTCAGGCCCTGGCCGACCGCGGCGCGGCCGCCTCGACCCTGCGCTCCTACGGGGTGCCGGCCGAGCGGATCGCGGCGCTGGAACGTCGGGCCGAGGAGAGCTGGCAGACGGGCGAAGTGCCCGCCGATCTGATCGATTCCCGCCTGCCGATCGTCTCCCCCCTGGCCGGCACGGTAATCCAGCGCGATGTCATCCTGGGCGAGCACGTCACTCCCGAACGGACCCTGTTCACGGTCTCCGACCTCACCGGGCTCTGGGCCCTGCTCGACGCCCGCGAGAGCGACCTGGTCCGGCTCGAAGGCCTGACCGAGGTCGCCATTCTCTCCACCCTCCACCCCGGCCGCGAGTTCGCCGGCCGGATCACCTGGATCAGCGATATCCTCGATCCCGAGCTGCGCACCGCCCGGCTGCGGGTCGAGGTGCCGAATCCCGGGGGCGCGCTGCGCCCGAACATGTACATCGAGGCGGTGGTACGCATCCGCCGGCCCGGCGTGCAGCAGCTGGCCGTGCCCGAAGGCGCCATAACCCTGCTGCACGGCGAACCGACCGTCTTCGTGCAGGGGGCGCGCGAGCCGGGCGAGGACCACCTCGTCTTCACCGCCCGGCACCTCCACCTCGGTCCCGCCATCGGGGAGCTGCGGATCGTGGAGGGGGGCCTGACCGAAGGCGAACTGGTGGTGGTGGCAGGCGCCTTCACCCTGAAGGCCGAGATGACGAAAGGGACGGCCGGCCATGCCCACGTCCACTGACGGGAGAGGAGCAAGGCCGAAGATGGCCGGTTATATTGACGGGAGGGGTCAACCGGCGAAGCCCGGTCGCACTGTACTTCCGGAGCAGAGCATGACCACGAACGCGGCAGGCGGCCGATGCTGACCCGGATCCTGGAGTTCTCGCTGCGCCAGCGGCTCTTCGTGCTGGCGGCGATGGTGCTGGCGGGAGTTTTCGGCGTGCTCTCCTTCCGGCACCTGCCGATCGACGTCTACCCCGATCCCTCCCCCGCCCTGGTGCAGATCTTCACCGAAGCCCACGGCATGGCCCCCGAAGAGATCGAACAGCTCATCTCCTACCCGATCGAAGCGGGCATGTTCGGGCTGCCCCGGGTTGAGACGATCCGTTCCTTCTCCACCTACGGCCTCTCGGTCGTGAGCGTCTACTTCGAACCGGGCACCGACATCTACTGGGCCCGCCAGCTCGTCGCCCCCCGCCTGCACGAGATCAGGGGCGAGTTGCCTGAGCAGTCCGGCGAATCCACCCTGGGGCCGATCGCAACCGGTCTGGGGATGGTCTACCTCTACTACCTGGAGGGCGAGGGGCACTCCCCGATGGAGCTGCGCACCCTGCAGGACTGGCTGGTCAAGTACGAGCTGCAGGCGGTGCCCGAGGTCTCGCAGGTGCTGAGTATCGGCGGGGAGATCAGGCAGTTCCAGATCCTGGTGGATCCGGCCGCGCTGCTGGCCTACGACCTCACCATCGCCGAGGTCACCGCCCGGGTGCGGGCCAACAACCGCAACGTCGGCGCCGGCTTCATCACCCGGGGGCCGGAGGAGTACATCGTCCGCAGCGTCGGCCTGGTCCGGGATCTGGCCGACCTGCAGCAGACCGTGGTGGCCGAACGTTCCGGCACGCCGGTCACCCTGGCCGACCTCGCCCGGGTCGAGATCCTGCCGGCCATCCGCCGCGGCGCCGCGCTCGTCAACGGCGAGGGCGAACGGGTGGTAGGGATGGTCCTGAAGCTCTTCGGCTCAAACACCGCCCGGGTGATCCGCGACATCGAGGACCGGATCGAGGTCGTCAACCGCTCCCTGCCCGAGGGGGTGAGGATCGTCCCCTTCTACAACCAGGCCTCCTTCGTCCGGAACTGCTACGGCACCGTGGCCGCCAACCTGGCCCTGGGCATCGTGCTGGTGATCGCGGTGCTCTTCCTCTTCATGGGGGACGTACCTTCGGCCCTGATCGCAGTTCTCACCCTCCCCTTCGCGATGCTCCTGACCTTCATCGCAATGGAGCGGACCGGGCTCTCGGCCGACCTCATGAGCTTCGGGGGGCTGGCCATCGCCATCGGGCTCATCGCCGATGCCGCCATCATCTACGTGGAGAACGCCTGGCGGCACGTCCAGGCGGCCGGCGCCGACCGCGCGGGCGCGATCGTGCGGGCGGGGGAAGAGGTGACCCGACCGCTGTTGACCGCCATCGTGATCATCATCCTGGTGTTCCTGCCGATCTTCACCCTGCAGGGCACCGAGGGGATCATGTTCCGCCCCATGGGTTTCACCATCTCGTTCGCCCTGGCCGGCTCGCTCCTCTTCACCCTGCTCTGCATTCCCGCCCTGTCGTGGTACCTTATGCGCCGTCGGAAGAGTGCCGCCGTGCCGGACCGGGGCGCCGGAGATGACGGCGGGCCCGCCCGCGGGAATCCCCCGGCGACCGAACCCGCCTTCATCCGGCGCCTGCGCGATCTCTATCTGCCCTTCTTCACCACCTGCGGACGCTGCCGGCGGCGGGTCTTCATCATCACCGGGATCGTGCTGCTGGTAGGGATCGCGCTGATACCGACCATGGGGAGCGAGTACATGCCGCAGCTGCAGGAGGGGACCCTGCATCTGCGGGTCGCTCTGAACCCGAATATCAGCCTCGAGGAATCGATCGAGACGACCACCGAGATCGAACGGCGCCTGCGCGGGGTGCCCGAGGTTACCGGCATCCTGAGCCGGATCGGCCGGCGGTCGATCCACTTCGGCGAGGCCGAGGCCCCCACCGACATCGACGAGCTGATCCCGCACCGGGCGATGCTCGAGGCCATGCTCGCCGG
>CAYSYY010000260.1:0-5578 GCA_964435265.1 uncultured Gemmatimonadota bacterium | reverse complement strand
CATGTCGGCGTCGGTCATGGACTCGCCCCCGAGCACAGTGACGACCATCTCATAAGGAATATATCCGATGGAGTAGAAGAGGGCTGTATAGGTGCCAGGCGTGAGGGTGTCGAAACTGTAACGGCCGGAACCGTCCGCGATCGTCAACCAGTCATAGGTTGCATTGGCATCAAGAACGCCGCGTTTGAGCCGCACCGTGGCACTGGGGAGCGGTGAGAGATCGGTGGCATCCATCACGACACCGCTGATGCTTCCCGTCTGGTACGAGTATGGGACCAGCCAGGTCGTAGCTGCATCATAGGTGACAGACGAACCCTCGTATTGCTATCCCGTAATATCGAGATACTGGTCAACCGGTTGGTATCCGTACGCTACGGCCCTCATCCGAATCATGCCCTGATCGGTGAGGAAGGAGTAGGTGCCGTCGGTGTGGCTCTGGACCACGTCGATTAGATTGTCGTTTTCATCGAAGGCTGAGATGGTGACGTCATTCACCGGCAGGTTCGTCACCGAGTCACGTACCAGCCCGCGTACGTACACGTTCGGAGCCCAGATAGACCACGTCGGTGGCCGCGCTGATCACGCGCAAGGGGAAGAAGTACGACTCTACTACCGAACTGGCGATCTCCTCACCGGCGATCTCGTAAATGATCTGGGCTATCAGGGCGGGATTCTCCAGTACCGCCATGAAGGATTCCTTGGCGATGAAGACGGCCAGGCCGACCAGATCGCCTTCCCGCCAGGCGTCGTAGATCTGAGCCGCCCCCGAGGCGGCGGTACCGGGATCACCCAGACATTCCACTACCGCCGTCAGCATGGCTAAGAAGGGATGATCGACGGGAGCCGCCATGAGGTCGGGGCCACCGGTCATGTCGACGCCGGTGATGATCGACCACATGGGAACGACCAGATCGAACACGCCCGTGGCTACGGTCGGGATGACAGCCCGCGGGAATTCCTCTTCAGGCAGATTGTGCCCGACTCCCAATCCGTAGCACTTGACTTCGATTTTCTCGATCCCGCTGAGCGGGGATTGGAGAAGCCGGCTGGTCTTCGACAGCGAGCTGACACCGCCGGTTGCGATACCGTAGATACTGAACTCCGGCGACGGCATCAGATCCGCCATGCTGCCGGTGGTGAACGAAACGCCATCACTGCTCGTGTCGATATAGATGCTGATCCACCGTTTGCACGTATTGCGCACGCGGAATGTGAGATTCGTCCCGCTCTCGGAGAGATCGACGATCTGCAGACCGTTCACGGAGCCGTCCGGTAGTGGCTCCCAGGTTTCGGTCTCCATTATCCGACCTGATCGAGACAGCAGCTGTGTACCCAGAGTCTGTGCCAGTTCCGTATAAACGTTCTTGAGAGCGTTCACGAGACTGCTGTTGCTCGGCGAAATCTGCAACGTTCCTGCCTCGAGCTGCTATTCGATCAGGCTCAACAAGTCAATGAAGATCGAGAGATCGTATATGGTTTCTTGCAGATCATCCGCCTCACTCAGATCGACGGTCGCCAGAAATGGATGCATGAACACCAGGGCATGAGCAGTGGAAAGAGCATCGATCCAGGTGGTGGACGCTTCTTCCGAGGTGACATCCAGAGAGAGCAGAATCGGGGCCCCGCTCTCATCACGGACCATGATCAGCTGAACCGCGTCTTCGTTCAGGTTGATCTCGTAGCTGCCGTCGGAACCGATACTGCCCTGCGAGAATCCGGAAACGATGGTGGCGCTCGACGGATCCAGTTGGGGGAAGGTATCGATCTATCCCGATGCCTGGACGACACCTTGCGGCAGCGACTGATCGTCATCCGGCCCGGTGGAGGAATCCTGGCTGCAGGCAGGCAGTGTCAGCAGGAGTACGACGAGTGGAATGAACGTTCCCTGTCTCATCATCACAGTTGCGCCCCCGTTGTCAGGCCCAGATGTCGGTCGATCGCGAAACACATGATAGGGCGAACGCGGCCCTATCAGAACCCGCTAACTGTAATCCTGAGAGTGACAGAACAGGGTTCCGGTCGGCCCACCGGCCGACCGGCGCTTCGAGGTGAGCGTCCTCGATCCGGTGGCGGTGCTGCGGAGCGAATGAGGCTGACAAACCCGGACGCGGTCAGCTGACCGATGAGATCCCGGCCGCCGCCCGCCCCTTACCCACCGGGGTGGTAGGTGCGCTCGGTGTGCCCCTGGAGCTGCTCGGGGTAGAAGTAGACCTCACGGAGGTCCCCGGTGGCGTACCGCACGGCCTGGTCGTCGAAGTGGGGGGATTCAGGATCCCCGCTCTGCCCGCCGGCGGTGACCGCCAGGGCCCGGACACGGTCCCCGAACTCGACCACGGCCACGAAGCTGTTCCCGCTCGTCCCGTACCACTTCTTCGTATTGGGGTAGGCGCGGGCGCCGAAGGAGGCCAGTGATCCCCACCGCGCCGAGGGGAAACCCACCGGGATGCTCGGCTGCGCGTCATCGAAGTGTGGTGCGATCTCATCGTCGAGACGCTGGAACCGGTTGATCTCCCCCCAGGCGGTCCGCCAGGAGCCGAAATCCTCACTGAGCTGGTCGCAGGCGGCGGCCAGGGATGACAGCAGCACCGGGGCGGCTTCAGGGCTGACGTAGTAGTCCTCCAGGGACATCCCCCCTCCGCGGGCTCCCCGGCCCCCCTGGCGCTGAAGCTGCGAGCCCCAGAACAGGGCCAGGGCGGTCGGGACCGACGCCACCGACCAGCGCAGGTCCCAGTCGCGCAGCAGCGCGATCGGTTCGGCCAGGCGTCTCTTCATGGGATCGGTCGCTGGCAGGTTGTCCCAGGCCGCGATCAGGGCCGGAAGCGGAGCCTCGAACCAGGGCAGGTAGCCGTCAAAGGCCGCCGCCAGGAGGCCTTCGAGGGTGAAGTCGGTGCGGTTCTCCAGGACCATCGTGGCGTGCACGCTCCGCCAGTTCGACCCCCCGCTCTCCACGTACGCCGGGTAGTCTTCTTCTTTCGGGGAATACGGTCCGGCCGCCATCCAGGGGGCATCGTTGACGTTGAAGGCCCAGCCGTTGGGGGGATTGATCGCGTTCGGGGATTCGTCGAAAGGCAGGGGCGGGCCCCAGTCGGTGGCCGGGTTGCTGCCGTCCACCGGGCGCCGCCAGTCGAAGGAATCGTCCCGGCGGGGGATGAAGTTGGAGTGCAGGTAGGCGATGTTCCCCTCGGCGTCGGCGAAGAGCGTGTTGTTGGAGGAGTTGGTGTGCAGCTCCATCGATTCGATGTAGGAGGCGTAGTCGTGCGCCTTGGTCCGGATGTACGACTGGGTCAGGGCGTCGACGGGATCGTGCATCAGGCCGACCGAAACCCACTGCTCTCCCTGCCGGCGCACGACCGGGCCGTGATGGGTGTAGTAGGCGGTGAACTCCCGGTGAGCCAGACCGGAATCGGTCCGGTAAGCCAGGGTGATGGTACGGGTCTGCATCGGGCGTTCGTCATCCCCGTGCCGGTAGATATACTCTCCGTCCCGTTCGACGACCGTCTCCAGCCACTCGTCGATGTTGTCCACCCCGCTGGAGGTGTGCATCCAGCCACAGCGCTCGTTGAAGCCCTGGTAGATGAAGAACTGCCCCCAGGTGATCGCCCCGTAGGCGTTCAGCCCCCGCTCGCTCACCATCTGCGCCTCGGCCCGGAAGTAGAACGAGGTGTGCGGATTGATGAGCAGCAGGGCATGGCCGTCGCGGGTGATGGCCGGGGCGATGGAGATGCCGTTCGAGCCTGACGGTTCACCGGATGATTCCGCGACCAGGACGGCAGCCCGGCTCCCGACCGATCCGGCCGCCGGGTCGGGTCCGGAGCCCGTCGGGGCGTTCTCGTAGAAGGCCCGCAGGGAGCGGGTGTTGATCCGCTCGATGTCTCCGCCGATGCTCCCCTCGGTGAAGGTCAGGGCCATCCACGGCTCGAAGCGGGTGATGACCCGCGGCGTCACCTCCGGGTGGGTGTGGAGGTAGTAGTTCAGCCCGTCGGCGAAGGCGTCCATGAGCCGCCGCAGCCAGGCGGGGCTTGACCGGTACATCGCCTGCAGTTCGACCGGGTCCATGATGAGCTGCTGGCGCAGGTCTGAGTAGAGGGCCGATTCGCCCTCGGCCTCGGCCATCCGCCCGATCGAGTTCAGGTAGTTGGTCTCGATCCGTTTGAAGTCGTCCTCGGCCTGCGCGTAGACGACTCCGAAGACCGCATCGGCGTCCGTTCCCCCGTAGACGTGCGGGATCCCCCAGTCGTCCCGGATGATCGTGATATGCCGAGCCTGGGCCTCCCAGCGGGCGACCTCGCGGTCGGCCGACTGCGAGCATCCGGGGTAGAGCGAGAGGGCGAGGAGAGTGAAGAGGCCGGCGGAGAGGAAACGGACGTGCTTTTTCATGGTCGAGGCTCCGGTCGAGAAGGGACGGATGTCGTGGGCCACGATGGTACTACCACCCGGCACCCGATGATATTCTCCATCACTGCACCAGGTCCACCCTCCGCTTGGAGTACTTTCTCCGTGAGCAATAGGCTCTCTCGAGCCGGGAGCGTTACTCCACCGGTATCCCAAGAATCCAGGGGTTGAGAGAACCGGCCCGGTCGAGGTGACGAACCGGTCACTGGCGATGGTGGTGCAGAGGATATTCAGATTGCTGAAAGCAGTGATTCAAGACGCTCTCGCCGGCCCGTCCCGACCGGCTTCTCGAGTTCTGCCCTAACCAGTGCCCGCAGCTCCGTCTCATCGAATCCCTCCCCCGAAACCTCGGCAAATCGCAGGAACGCCAGGCAGTCCTCCAGGTCAGACTCGCTGAGCCGGTTCACTTTCGATCTGATGAAGAGCATTGGATCAGGTCGGAATATCTTGGCTCTGCTGCCCTCGCGAAGCAGTACCAGATGGTCTGTGAAATCAGGGATCTTCTTGAGAAAGTAGGCCCCCGCCTGGTTCACGGCTTCGATGGGAAGATCCATCTGCTCGGCGATCTCCATCAGGTCGAGGATATCAGACTGAGTCGCCTCGCCCACCGGGATGAGATCGATATCGAGCGTGGCCCGATCTCCGGCTCCGAGCAGAGGAAGAACGGCCCCTCCGATGACGACCCAGTCGCCTTCCACTGTATCGGACGCCCGCCTGACGAACTCCGCGAGAAGCTGTGCGTCGAACGGTCTCACAGGTACCTCGCCAGCGCCGACACGGCCTCCCGGGTCAACCGGACGATCCGTCCGGTGATCGGCGCCGACAGAGGTTCCTCATAGAGGGCGATCCCGGCCAGATGCTCTCTGAAAAATGACGGAAAATGAATACGCAGAGCCAGCAGAAGTGCCTGTACCACCTCCCGGTGTCTCTCCCGGGATTCCTCCGGACGATCCCTTAACTCCCGACAGGAATCGCGAAGACTGTTCAGCAGCCTGTCAGCAGTCGGTGGGCGGGAATTCCTGAGGTCCGGATACGACTCCACCCCGGTCATCCTCCCCTCACGGACCATCAGCGGTGCACCGCAGACAGCCAGCATGTTCCAATCGGCCGGGCGAGGTTCCGCCTTCCATTCCAATCCGAGGGCAGCGAGCACCGCGGTCAGAGTTGACAGTGACGGATTGGCCCT
>CAYSYY010000259.1:0-5606 GCA_964435265.1 uncultured Gemmatimonadota bacterium | reverse complement strand
GGCATCATCCCCATCAACATAACCGGTTACGCCACAATCGAATCGGCCGTCGAGGCAAGCAAACTCGGGGCTTTCGACTACCTCACCAAGCCCTTCTCGGTCGACAAGCTCCGCCTGCTGACCCGCCGGGCGGTACAGCGGCGCCGGCTGCTGCAGGAGGCCACGGCGCTGCGGGAAGAGACCGAGCGGGTGCAGCGGCGCTTCATCTCGCTGGTCTCCCACCAGATGAAGGCTCCCCTGGCGGCGATCAGCGAGTACCTCGAGGTCCTGCTCGGCGGGATCGTGGGTGAGCTGAACGATGAGCAGCGCGATATCCTGCAGCGGACCCACCAGCGGCTCGACGGTCTGCTGAACCTGATCCGGGACTGGCTCTCATTCGCCCGCGTCCCGGGCCGGTCCATGCTCCGGGACACCGCTCCGGTGAACCTCACCGGGATCCTGACCGGGATCGTCTCGCTGCTCGAACCGCTGGCCGGCCGGCAGCAGGTGGAGCTGCGCTGCACCACCTCCCCCGAGCTGATGGTGGCGGGCGATCCGGACCTGCTGCGCGAGGCCTTTACCAACCTCATCTCCAACGCCATCGCCTACAACCGGGAGGGGGGCGAGGTGGAGATATCGTGCGACTGCAGCCCGACCCGGGCGGTGGTGAAGATCAGGGATACCGGGATCGGCATCAACCCGGAGGAACTCCCCTACATCTTCGACGAGTTCCACCGCAGTGAACGGGTCCATCACATCCCCGGCACGGGACTCGGGCTCTCGATCGTGAAGCGGATCGTGGAGGCTCACCGGGGCCGGGTGTCGGTCGAGAGCCGGGTGGATGTCGGGTCCACCTTCTCGGTCGAACTCCCCGTCCCGCGCGGGGTCGAGTAAGAGGGATACGGCCATGGCAACCGGGGCAGCGGCACCGCTCATCCTCGTCATCAATCCCGGTTCGACCTCCACCAGGATCGGTCTCTACCGCGGGGAGGAGGAGCTCCTGGGTCGGGAGGTCATGCACCCGGCCGACGAACTCGCCCGCTTCGAACGCCTCATGGACCAGGCCGGATTCCGGGCGGGGATCGTCCACGGAGCGCTGGTTGAAGCGGGCTGCACCAAAACCGATCTCGACGCCGTGGTCGCGCGCGGCGGAGCGCTGAAGCCGATCGCCGGCGGCACCTACCGCATCGGCGACGCGATGCTCGCCGATCTGCGGGAGTGCCGCTACGGCACCCACGCCTCCAACCTCGGGGCCGTGATCGCGAGGGAGATCGCCGATGGCGCCGCGATCCCCGCCTTTATCGTGGACCCGATTACGGTGGATGAACTCGAGCCGGTCGCACGGCTTTCGGGCCGGCCGGAGATCGAACGGATCAGCATTTTCCACGCCCTGAACCAGAAGGCCGCGGCCCGGCTCGCCGCCGACCGGCTCGGCCGGCCGTACGAGGAGACCGATCTCATCGTGGCGCACCTGGGCGGTGGAGTCAGCGTGGGCGCTCACCGGGCAGGGCGGGTGGTGGACGTCAACAACGCCCTGAACGGCGACGGACCCTTCGCCCCGACCCGTTCCGGGGGGCTGCCGGTCTGGAGCCTGGTCGAACTCGTTTTCACCGGGGAGCACACCCGTGACGATCTGTACCGGATGATCAGCGCCGCCGGGGGCGTGGTCGCCTATCTGGGAACCAGCGACATGCGGGAGGTGGAGGACCGGATCGCCGGCGGGGATGAACGGGCCCGGCTCGTGCGCGAGGCCATGGCCTACCAGATCGCGAAGGAGATCGGGGCGTGTGCGGCCGTCCTGGAGGGCCGGGTCGACGCCGTCGTCCTGACCGGAGGCATGGCCCGCGACACAGCACTGATCGCATCGATCACCGGACGGGTGGCGTTCATAGCACCCGTCTTCACCTACCCGGGGAGCGATGAACTGAAGGCTCTGGCTGCGGGTGCGCTCAGAGTGCTCACGGGTGTCGAAGAAGCCAGGGACTACTGACCATGAGCGAGATCACATCGTTGGACCGGATCGTCGAACAGGTCCGCGGGAAGAAGAAGAAACTGGTCGTGGCCGGCGGCGCCGCCCCCACGGTGATCGAATCGATCGCCCGGGCGGTGGAGGAGGAGATCGTCGAGGCGGTCCTGGTGGGGGATCGCGAGGCCATCCTGAAACTGGCGGCCGGGAACGGGATCGATCCCGACCGCTTCGCCGTCGTGCATGAACCGGCCCTGGAGAAAGTCACCTCCCGGGCGGTCGAACTCGTCAGGGGGGGCGAGGCCGAATTCCTCATGAAGGGGCTCATCAACACCGCCGATTACATGCGGGCCATCCTCAACAAGGAGAGGGGACTGGTGCCGGCGGGCGGCCTGCTGACCCATGTCACGGTCGTCGAGACGCTGACGTACCACAAGCTGCTCATCGTCTCCGATGTAGCGATCATCGTACAGCCCACCCTGTTGCAGAAGATCGCCATGCTCGAGTTCTGCACGCAGATCGCCCACGCCATCGGGATCGAGATCCCGAAGGCGGCCATCATCTCCTGCGTGGAGAAACCCAGCTACAAGATCGAGTCCACCGTAGACGGCGACATCATGCGCAAACTCGCCGCCCGCTCCCAGCTCAAAGGGGCGATAGTGGACGGGCCGCTCGCCCTCGACCTGGCGCTCTCGAAACGGGCCGCCCGGGAGAAGGGTTTCGAGAGCCCGGTGGCCGGAGACGTCGATATCATGATCTTCCCGAACATCTGTTCGGGGAACGTCTTCTTCAAGACGGTCACCTACCTGGCGGGCGGGCGCATCGCCGCGCTGGTGACCGGGGCGCAGGTCCCCTGCGTGCTCACCTCCAGATCCGACACCGAAGAATCGAAATTCGTCTCGATCGCGCTCGGAGCCCTGATGGCATGAGAGAGTTACTGATCGCCGACCGTGATCGCGCCTGGGTGGGGGAGCTGCGCCCCGTGCTCGAAGCCGACGGCTGGACCTGCCGGATCGCCGCGTCGCAGGACGAGGCGCTGGAAAAGGCCGCACAGCACCCCGACCTGATCGTTCTGGACCTGGCCCTGGAGACCCCGACCGCGGGCTGCGCGGTCGTCAACCGCCTGCGCGATCCGTATGGTGACACCGCCCTGGCGGCGATCCCGATCGCGGCCGTTACGGGGATCGACGCGTCCACCGGTCTGGGCTTCCACAAGGTGGCGGGCACGCCCCTGCTGCCCGTGGATGCCTATCTCTCCAAACCCGCCGCCCCGGTCGAGGTGGCCGCGGCGGTCCGGCGGCTCGTGGCGGCTGACCAGAGCACCCCTAGAGAGGATGGGGCACCGGGAACGCCGGAGGGGGGCCTGGTCATCCTCTGCCTGAACTGCGGCAGTTCCTCGGTCAAGTACCGCCTCTACGACTGGGGCCGGAAGGAAACGCTGGCCACCGGCATCGTGGAACGGGTCGGAGAGTCAGGTTCGGTCTGCATCCACGAGACAGCCGGCGGAGTGAGGGAGGAGATCGCGAAGGACTGTCCCTCGCACGGCGAGGCGATCAAACTGGTGATCGACACCCTGGTTCATCCCGCCTGCGGCGTGATCCGGAGCCTCGATCAGATCACGGCGGTGGGGCACCGCATGGTCCACGGCGGGGAGCGGTTCGCGAAGTCGGTCGAGATAACCGATGAAGCCATGGCGGTCTTCAGGGAACTGGTCGACCTGGCGCCGCTGCACAATCCGCCCAATATCCTGGGCGTCGAAACCGGCCGGGCGCTCCTGCCGGCGGTGAAGCACATCGCGGTGATGGACACGGCCTGGCACCAGACCATGCCCGACTACGCCTGGCTCTATGCGCTTCCCTATGAGTGGTACGAGCGGTACGGCGTGCGCCGGTACGGCTTCCACGGCACCTCGCTGCTCTATGTCTCCCGCCGGGCCGCCGTGCTGCTGAATCGCGATCCCTTCGCCTGCAACCTGGTCCTGGCTCATATCGGGAACGGCGTGTCGTGCAATGCGGTGCGGCTGGGTGTCTCGTGCGACACCAGCATGGGGCTCACCCCCCTCGAGGGGCTGGTGATGGGCACCCGGGCCGGCGATCACGATCCCGCCATCGACCTCTACATCATGGAGAAGCAGGGGCTTAGCCCGGCGGAGATGCGCGCTCTGCTGAACAAGAAGTCGGGGCTGCTGGGTATCACCGGGTCCTATATCGACCGCCGTGATGTCATGGCCGGCATGGCCCGGGGCGAGGAACGGGCCCGCCTCGCCTTCGAGATCGAGACCTACCGTCTGCGCAAGTACATCGGCGCCTACGCCGCGGCGATGGGCCGGACCGACGCCATCGTCTTCACCGCGGGAGTGGGGGAGATGGGTGCCGAGGTGCGCGCGAAAGCGCTCGAGGGCTTGTCGTGCATGGGCGTGAAGCTCGATCCGGAACTCAACCGCCTGGCCCGCTCGCGCAACGCCGAGATGGAGATCTCGACCCCCGATTCGGACGTGAAGGTCTACGTCATCCCGACCGATGAGGAACGGGTCTTCATCGAGGATGTCGTGTCCTTCTTCGAACGCGCACCTTCCGGGAAAGCACGTTTCACCTACCGGTTCCAGTCACCGCGGTACCGGAACAGGCTCAGGGACGACGCATTCGCCGGGGAGTGCAGGAAGAACCCGGAACTGCGGAAAGCAGCCGCACTGATCACAGAGGGATGCCTGAGATGACCGCGATGGCTGAGAAGGGTGAGGTGACGATCCTCCTGGTGGACGACGACCCCGATTTCCTGAAGGCCACCGGCCTGATCCTGAAAGCGGCCGGGTACCGGGTCGAGATGGCCTTGAACGGCGCCGAGGGGCTGGCCCTGGCCGAGAGCCTGGAACCCGATCTCATCATCCTGGATGTGATGATGCCGGGCAAGGACGGCTACTCCGTCTGCCGCCAGCTCAAGGAGAGTTCGGTCACCTGCGATACTCCCGTCCTGATCTCCACCAGTCTCGGCAGCCCCGAGGGGAAGGGCTACCTGGCCAGGATGGCCAGGTACCACCGGGCCGACGATTACATCGAGAAGCCCTATTCGCGGGACGACCTGGTCGCACGGGTGGAGAAACTGCTCGCTTCGGGAGCCGGGGAGATCCACCCGGAAGGAGGGCGGAGCATCCTGATCGTGGACGACGACGTCGATTTCGCCGATGCGACCGAGCGCATCCTGCGTTCCGCAGGTTACGAAGTGTTCGTCGCCAACAGCGGGATCGAGGCCCTCAAGCTGGCCGAGGCGTTCGTGCCCGACCTGATCCTCATGGATGTGATGCTCCCCGACCAGGACGGCTTCTCGGTCACCTGGGAGCTGCGCCGGAATACGGTCACCCACCGCATCCCGGTGATCGTCCTCACCGCGGTCGGGAAGGAATTCTCCGATCCGGAGTACGCCCGGGACATGGCCCGGGAACACCGGGCCGACGACTATCTCGACAAACCGGTGGCGCCCGAGGTTCTGCTCGAACGGATCGAAACAGCCCTCTCCGGGTAGGACCGAATGCAGGCATCATTCGGGGTAAAGAAGACGGGCGGTCCCGGCGGGGACCGCCCGTTTCAGTGGTGGTATCAGCGCTGCGCTAGCCTCGGGCGCGTCAGGCGTCGGTGACCGGAGAGGTCGCCCCTTCCACGGTGAA
>CAYSYY010000258.1:2068-5623 GCA_964435265.1 uncultured Gemmatimonadota bacterium | reverse complement strand
CTCCAGGTCCTCCGGGGGAGCCTCGGCGTAGTCTCCGGCGGTGGGGAACCGTGCGAAGAGGGCCGGGGTGACCTGGTTGACCCGTTCGTCGGTGCACTGGGCGGAGAGGATGGTGGCGACCAGGAGCTGCAGCGGATCGGCGTAATGCAGGGCGATCCCGGCGTCGGGGTGGCGAGCGGCGAGCCGTCGCGCGATCTCCCCGGCCCGGGCGGCTCTCGCCCCGGGCGATTCCCGGTCAAAAGGTCGACGGCGGCGGGCCATCCGGCCTCCCTTCGTACCCCGTTCCGCAATGACGCCGGCAGGAGAGAACGCGCTCTGTTCCCCCCGGGATGGTGGGCCGTCCCCACGGGAGAACAGGGTACGCAACCGGAGCGTTCTCTCCAACAGGGGATGTGGGTTGCACGACCGGGGCGGGGGTGCGACAATCTAAACGGATGAGGCCGCCGGAACGTCATAGAGACGGGACCATGGCGCTGAACGAATCGCATAAACCGGGCCACGGATCGCGGCCGGACATCCCCGATGAGGAGATCATCCTTCGCTGCCTCGACGGGGAGCCCGAGAGCTACCGCCTTCTGGTGGACCGCTACTGGTCGATGGTCTACAGCGTCGTGCGCCGCATCACCGACAGCCACGACGAGACGGTGGACGTCACCCAGGAAGCCTTCGTGCGGGCCTACGAGCACCTGGCGGATTTCGCCCGCGACTGCAAATTTTCCACCTGGCTCCTGCGGGTCGCAACCAACTACGCCCTGGACCAGAAGCGGAGGCGCCGCGCCCGGGTGCGCCTGCGCGAGTACGTTCCGGTGAGCGGCTACAGCCCGCCGGCCGACTCCTTCGCCATCACCCGCGAGATGGAGAGCCGCCTGTCCGAGGTGCTGCGCACCCTCAGCCACCACCAGCGCCTCTCGCTGGTGCTCAAAGTGGTCCACGGCCTGAGCACGACCGAAGTAGCCGAAATCCTCGGCTGCTCCGAAGGGACGGTCCGCGTCCACCTGCACCAGGCCCGCAAGGCTCTGCGCGACCGGTGGGGAGGGTGGCGGTCATGAAGACGCGCGGATACCGGGCTCCGAGCCGCACCGGCGCCACCTTCCTGTGCGGCTATGTCCAGCGCACCCTCGGCCAGCTGGGCGGGGATGCGCTCGCCCTGCCGCTGATCGTCCGGCACCTCACCTCCTGCCCCGCCTGCCGGGCCCACCGCCGCCGCATCGCCATGGTGGACCGGGCCCTGCGGCGCGAGCTGGGCCGTGAAACCCCGCCTTTCTTCGAAGGCCGGTGGGAGGAGATCAGTACCCGGATCGGGCTCACCCTATGCGAGCCCGCGCGACTGCGCCGGCGCACCGAGCGGCGGGGTCTGCTGGCGGGGGCCCTGCTCGGTCTCGGTCTGATCATGGGCGCGGCCTGGTCGGTCGACCACACCCCCCCCGAGCCGATGCCCGCCATCGCCGTCGCTCCCGGTATCTCCATCACCGCGGCGACGGTCGAAGGCGAGGAGGTCACCGTCAACGTCGAGTCGACCGATCCCGATGACGGGACCGTCTACCTCTGGCTCGATGCCGCCGCCGACGCCGACGGCACCGGCCTGAAGGAGGAACAGTGGTGAGGCGGGTGCTCCTGCGGCACCGGGTCACCGCCGGGCTCCTGGCGCTGCTGCTGCTGCCGCCGGTCACGGTTCTGGCCTCCAGCGACCGCGACCGGCCGAGTCCGGCCTTCAACCTGAACCGGGTCCGCCTCTACATCGTCCACGCCCGCGAGGGACAGCCGCAGATCACCCTGCCCCCGCTGCGGGGGCATCACTCCAACGAGGTTGTCCTCGAAGCGGTCACCGACGCCGTCGAGACGGTCCAGCGGGTTCGCCGGCATTACCCGTGGTCGAACCTCGAGATCGTCAGCCAGTCGCACTACCTGCTCCAGGCGGTGCGCACCAGGGGCGGGCGTTACGTCTACCGGCTGATCGACGAACCCGGCTGGAGCACGTACTCGACCGAGGATTTCACCGGCCAGCTGAGTGTCGTATCCGAGGACGGTCCGCTCTGTCTCCAGGTCGACGTTCTCCAGGGCCGGGAGAACGTCCTGCACGTGCAGATGCAGCTGGAGCCGGGACGGCCGGTCGCCCTGGGCCGCAATCTCAGGGACGGCAGCGGTCTCATCGCCGTCCTGAGCGTGGACACGCCCGATTCCAGCCCCGCCGCCGCCGAGCCGGAGAAGGTGGGGTACCCCTCGGCGTTCGGTCCCGACGCGACCGGCCCCGAGCACGGGACCGGTGCAGCCGCCGGCCAGATCTTCCTGCACTGGGACACTCCGCCCCGGCTGCTGGAACATCGCCAGCCGGACTACCCCGATATCGCCCGGCGGGCGGAGGTGGAAGGGTACGTGACGATGCACGTGGTGGTCGGGCTCGACGGTTCGGTCGAGGAAGTGCAGGTCGCCGACGCCAACCCGCGGCGGATCTTCGACGCCGCCGCCCTCGAGGCCGTGCGGCAGTGGCGCTATTCCCCCGCCCTGATCAACGGGCGCCCGGTGCGGGCGCTGTTCAGCCAGACGGTGCAGTTCGTTCTCAACGACGAGGGATTATCCATCTACCGCTGAGCGTTATCCGCGAGACGTTCATCCTCGTAAGGCTCCCGCAGTTTCCCCCGCACGGTATACTTCGGCAGTTCGACCTTCACCGCCACGGGGCGCCGGGCGGATTCGCAGGCGATCCAGAAGGTCAGGACCGCTTCTTCGGTGATGAGGTGACGGGTAACGTAGTCGGAGCGGCGGCCGTCTTCACCGCCGCCCGCCGGCGGAGCCGCCGGGACTCCATCCTCCCGTTCCAGGGTACAGACGATCCGCCATGTCTCCACCCGGCCCCCCGGCACCGCCTGCGGCTCGCGTGCCTCCCGGCGCAAGGTCAGCCGCCAGGGTTCGCCTTCCACGGTGAGTGGGAGAACGGTCTGCCGGATCCGCTCCCAGTCCTCGTACCGCAGATACCAGAGCGCGGAAAAGAAATTGTGCCGCCCCGCCGGGGTCGAGGTGGTCTCGATGGTCCCCGCCTCCTCTCCGGCCGAATAGCGCTCGGGCAGGGTCGGCAGGGCGCCGGCGGCCACGGGATCCGCCGCCGCCTCACCATAGCTCTCCACGCTGTCGAAGCGCAGGCCCTTCTCGTCGATGCACCGCTCATACACCGTCGGCTCCCCGCCCGGACGGCGGAAGCTGGTGAGGTAGGCGTTATGGATATGGGTGAACTGCTCCCAGAAGGCGGTCGTCCGGGCCCCGCCGCGCACGATCCAATCCCCTCCCGGCTCCGGCGGACGCACTTCGTCGAGGATCGCCCGGGCCACGGGTATCCCCAGGAACGTCATGGTATAGGCAAGGCGCTGGACACCGGGTTCCTGCGGTTGAGTCAGGCTGTCGGTACCGGTCGCGCTCACGGTCCCGCCCGGAGCGGGGCCGGCGGCGGCCACGAACCCGAGGAGGAGAGGGAAGAAGAAGAGAAGGAGCAGGCGCGGGTTCCGGAATGATCTCATCCAGCGGGATGATTTCATCTAGAAAGGATTGTAAGCCAGGCGCAGG
>CAYSYY010000258.1:757-2058 GCA_964435265.1 uncultured Gemmatimonadota bacterium | reverse complement strand
TCCTGCCCCAGGGAAGCCGGACGGGAGGGATCGGTGATGCGGTCGTGCGGCCATAGCCCGGCCGGGGCGCGCACCGCCTCGGCGGTGACCTGCCAGTGGTGCTCGCCCTCATACACCGCCCGCACCCCCACCCAGGCGCCGAGCCGCACCGCTCCGAGCATGAACGCCTCGCTCGGCGGGATTTCGTACTGTTCGTTTCGGGTTACTTCTCCTCCTTTGCGGGCGTAGCGCCCCCAGAGGGCGAGCTGCAGCCGGGCCGAAGCCAGGTAGCTCAGGCACCCCTGCACCACCTCGCTGTTCTGGGTGCTCCAGAATCCCAGCGGACTGCCCCAGTGGGTCCAGTCGTTTACCGGGAACCGGTGCCGGTAGACATTGGGCAGGATCCGAGTGGCTTCGACCCACACATTCCAGCGCCCGCCGTCCAGGGGCGGGGTCCATGAACCGCCGAGCTGGAAGGCCAGCCAGTTATGGTTGGTGGAATCGGAGAAGGTATCGGCGATCTCCCACTCATCGATTGCGAGGACGGCATAGAGCGACGGCCCCCGTTCGGGCTGCACGCTCACATCCACCTGCACCATGGCGTTATCGGGGCTGTCCAGGTAGTGCTGGGCGTCCCAGAGCGTGACGGTCGGGACGGTATAGACCAGGTCGGGGAAGCGGTCGGCGGCTATAACCATCTCCTGGAGTCCGACCTGGATACGCTTCGAGGGATGCAGTTCCAGCCGGTGCCCGATCAGGTACTTCGGCCGCTCCAGGACGCGGGCGCTATCGCTCTCCGCCGTACGGTAGGAGCGCAGAGAATCGACGATCCCCGACCTGAGACTTCCGGCCAGCACGACATAGCGCAGCCACTCCCCGAACACCACCCGCCCCTGCAGGTACCCGAAGCTTGGTGCGTGGCCGGACAGCAGCAGGTTCCGCTCCGGCGATGGTCCCCAGGCGGGGGAATCGAAACCGAGGTCGACTCCCAGGTAACGCCCGTCGAAAGAAAGGTGCCCGGCGCTCTCGTTATAAGCCACCATGTCCAGGAAGCCGCTCTGCAGAGCCGCTGTCTGGCCGGGATCGAGAATCCATCTCCGGACCGTGCCCGCCCGGGTTTCATTGCTCTGCCGGTAGCGGGCGCCGTATCCGATCCCCCGGCCGGCGGTGCCGTAGACCTCGATCCCGCCTCGCCCTACCAGGGCCCGCTCATAATCGGGGGGGATATCGTTGCGCCCGTCGACGGTGAGTTCCAGGGTCAGTTCGGCCGTCAGCCCGGCCTCGCCGTCGGTCCAGTCGAAGCGCAGCGGCGAGGACCGCGG
>CAYSYY010000258.1:0-747 GCA_964435265.1 uncultured Gemmatimonadota bacterium | reverse complement strand
GCAGGGGCAGGTCCGGGGCCGCGGCGGTGTTGCCGCCGGCCGCTTCCGGCACGAATTCGCGCAGCCGCCACTCCCCGGCCGCCGCCAGCCACTCGAGCCCGCGCTCCCGGGCCCGGGCGATCCCCTTTACGAGCGCTCCGGCGACGGCGTGCCGGGCCAGCGGCCGGATGTCGAGCCAGTCCCCGGAGAGCAGGCCGGCCCCCCGGAAGAGTTCGAGGGTGGCGTAGGCGGGATGTCCTGAGGCGAGGTAGACGGTCGCCGGCGGAGCGGATCCGCCGGATTCCTGGGCTCTCACCGGCGGGCTGATCGGACCGGTCAGCGGGTGAGCCGCTGCGGCCAGCAGGAGGGAGAGAAGAAGAGCGGCGGCCCCCCCAGGGAACCGCCGCCCTCGGTGTGTCGGGGGTGAGGCCATCAGACCTTCTCGGAGATGGCCTTCGGCTGGGTGAAGAGGAAGAGGTAGTCGAAGCCGCCCGCCTTGGAGTCGGTGCCGCTCATGTTGAAACCGCCGAAGGGGTGGCCGCCGACCAGAGCCCCGGTGCATTTGCGGTTCACATAGAGGTTCCCGGTGTGGAAGCGGTCCTTCCCCTTCTCGATCTTCTCACGGTTGCGGGTGTAGATCGCTCCGGTCAGACCGTAGATCGAGTCGTTGGCGACGGCGATGGCATCATCGAAATCCTTCGCCTTGATGACCGCGGTGACCGGTCCGAAGATCTCCTCCTGGGCGATCCGGGCCTTGCGGTCCACATC
>CAYSYY010000257.1:0-5624 GCA_964435265.1 uncultured Gemmatimonadota bacterium | reverse complement strand
AGGCTGGCGCAGAAGAGCCGGGCCGTTGGCATTCACATCATCCTGGCGACGCAGCGTCCGTCGGTGAACGTGATCACCGGTCTCATCAAGAGCAACCTGCCCGCGCGCATCTCGTTCCGTGTGCCCTCCAAGATCGATTCGCGCACCATCCTCGACTGCAACGGCGCCGAGAAACTGCTGGGCCGGGGGGACATGCTATTCATGAATCCCGCCTTCCCCGAACCCCGGCGGGTCCACGGATCGTTCATCTCCAACGACGAGATCGAGAGCCTCGTGAACCTGGTGAGCGGTCAGGAGTTGGATACCGAAGAGGTGGACATCTTCGCGCCCGCGGGGGGTGATCCCGGCGGCATGGGGGCCGCCGGGGAGGCGCTCGACGATCAGCTGCGCGATGCGGCCTGGATCGTCGTCACCCACGACCAGGGCTCGATCAGTCTCATCCAGCGCCGGCTGGGCGTCGGGTACACCCGGGCGGCGCGGATGATGGACCAGCTCGAGATGCTCGGGATCGTAGGCCCCCCCGACGGGACCAAGGCGCGCGAAGTACTCCTGAGCGAGGACGATCTGGGCGATATCTCCTGGGGGGGACGGTGATGCCGATGAGAAACCGATACCGGGGCCGGCCGATGTCGCGTGACCTGACCCGGTGCACCGCCGGGGTATTGCTCGCGCTCCTGCTGACGGCCGCGGCCTCCCGGGCCGCCGCACAGAACAGGCCGCCGCAGCAACCGCCGCCGCCGCAGCCGCCGCAGCAACAGCAGCTGGCCGGGCTCATGAACCGGCTGCGGGCGAACTGGGAGTCCCTGGAGGGGCTCAGCGCCCGCTTCACCCACACCTTCACCTGGGTGCTGGCGGGGGAGACCCAGGTCACCCGGGGACGGCTCCTGACCTCGGGCCGCGCCCGCTTCCGGGTGGAATTCGAGAACCGGATTCTGGTCTCCGACGGCACGACGGTCTGGGACTGGGACCGGGATCAGAACCAGGTCCTCCTCTTCAATGCCGGGCCCGAGCGCGGCATCATGAACCAGGAACAGCTCTTCCTCGCCTACACCGAGGGAGTGCGGTTCGAAGGGATCAGCGAGCAGACCCGGGGCGGCACCCTGTACGTGACCGTACGCATCCACCGGGCCGCGCACGAGGATCCGAGCAGTGTGGATATCGAGATCGACACCGCCCGCCTGCTGGCCGTGCGGGCCGAGTACGTCGACGGAGCCGGAAACGGACACACCTACGTGCTGCAGGATATCCGGACCGGTCCCCAGGACCAGGCATCCTTCTCCTTCACGATCCCCGAAGGTGCAGTGGTGGTGGACATGCGGCCGCCGGGAGGGTGACGGGTGTTGGAGTGGCTGATAGTCGCGGCCTTCGGTGCCCTCGCGGCGGTGGACACGACGGCGTTCTTCCAGGGGATGTTCCACCAACCCCTGGCCATCTGCACCCTGCTGGGTGCGGCCCTCGGCGTTCCCTACGAGGGAGCTTTCTTCGGCGGTCTGCTGCAGCTCCTCTGGATGGGCGATCTGCCCGTCGGGAGCCGCCTCGCGCCTGAAGCGGGTCCCGCGGCGGCCGGAGCGGCGGGAGGCGTGCTCATCGGCATCAATGCCGGATTCCTCGACCTCGGGATCGGTGCCCTGGTCGTGCTCGTACTGGCCATACCCTCCGCCTATCTGGCCGGGCACCTGGTGAACCTCCAGCGCGAAAAGCAGGGGAAGCTGGCCCACCGGGCCCGGGATGCCGTAGCCGCGGGGCGGCCGGGACGCCTGTACGGGATCCTGCTCACCGGGATCGTCCGCACGGCCGCCTGGGGCGCAGTCGTCACGGTCGCCGTAGCCGGGGCCGCGCGCCTGGTGCTGGAACTGCCCCTGCTCGCTCCCCTGGCCCGGCAGATCCCGCCGTACGCGCTACTGGCCGGGATGGCGGCGGTCGGGCTCGGGGGGATGCTCGGACTGTTCCGGAACCGGGAACTGCTCGGCTGGCTGGCGGGCGGGCTGGCCCTGGGCATCGTAGCGTCGGCGGTGCTGGCATGAACCACCGGGTGCGCTCTTCCAGCCGGTTCGCGGCCTTCCTCACGAGCCTGGGGCTCCAGGCCGGATACAACTACGACGGTTTCCAGAACATCGGAATGGCTGCGACCCTGCTGCCGGCCCTGCGCGATCTCTATCCCGATCCCGACGACCTCCGGCAGGCCGTATCGCGGCACCTGCGTTACTTCAACACCAATCCCTATCTGGCCCCCTTCACCGCCGGTGCCCTCATCGCCGCCGAAGAGGAGAACCTCGCGCTCGAGCATCCCGAGGAGGGGATCGCGTGGATGGACCGCTTCAAGCAGGCGAGCGGGAGCGTCCTGGGGAACCTGGGGGACCGTTTCTTCTGGGCCGGGCTGCGCCCCCTGGCCTGTCTGGGGGGCGTCATCGCCTTCCTCCTCTCACCGCTCTACGGCGTGCTCGCGCTGCTGCTGATCTTCAACCTCCCCCACCTCCTGATCCGGGCCGAAGGGCTGCGGCTGGGGTATGCCTCAGGCCGGGGGGTGGTGACGATCGTGGCGGGCGATCTGGGCGCCCGGGCCATCCGCTGGGTCAGGCGGCTGGCCGCCCTGGCGCTCGGGGCCATCCCCCCTCTGCTGATCGTCCACCCGAGTACCCCCGACGGTACCGGCGGGATCGCTCTGGTAGCCGGGGGGATAGCGGCCGGCTGGCTGCTCATGCGCCGCGAGCGGGGGCGTCTGGGTTCGCTCCTGCTGCTAACCGTTCTCATGACCCTGCTCGTCATCGTGATATAGGATCCGGCGATGGCGATCATCCGCACCGTCGTGATCGAGAATCCGCTCGGTCTGCACGCCCGCCCTGCGGCTCTGTTCGTCCAGGCGGCCTCACGGTACGCCTGCGACGTCTACGTGACCCGGGAGGACATTCGCGTTAGCGGCAAGAGCATCATGGGGGTTATGATGCTGGCGGCTGAACAGGGTGCCGAGATCACGATCGAAGTGGACGGAGAGGGTGAGGCGGAATGCCTGGCCGTCCTCATCCGGCTGGTGAAGGGCGGTTTCGACGAGGCCGGAGAGCCCGGCTAGAATTCCGCCCGGCCAGAGACGGCACCCGGCAGCAGCACCTGATTCCGGAGAACAGAGTATGGACAGGTTGATCAGCGGGATCTCGGCCAGCCCGGGATTCGCGGTCGGGGAATGCTATCTGCTCCACCGGGGCGAGCCGGTGATCGAGGAGAGGACCCTCGAGGCCGATGAGATCGAGACCGAGGTCGAACGGTTCCGCCGGGCCCTGGAAACGGCGCGCAAGGAGGTCACCGCCCTGCAGCGGCGCATCTCCCGTACCATGGGCGAGGAGGGCACACGGATCTTCGGCGTTCAGCTCATGATCCTGCAGGACGAGATGGTCGTGGATGCAACGATCCTCGGCATCCGGGAGAGCCGGCGGAACGCCGATGCCGTCTTCAGCGAGATCATGTGCGAGATGCGCGACCACCTGGCGGCGGCCAGCGATGAGTACCTGGCCCAGCGGGCCATGGACATCGATGACGTCCGGCGCCGGGTCCTGGCCCAGCTGGCTCCCGGCGGGCGGCTATTCCTGCGCCAGCTGCGCCGGCCGGTGGTGGTGGTGGCGCAGGAACTCACGCCGTCGGAGACGGCCCTGCTCGATCCCGAGCGCGTGCTGGCCTTCGTGACCGAGGCCGGCGGGCGCACCAGCCACGCCGCCATCATGGCCCGCAGCCTCGGTGTGCCGGCGGTGGTCGGCGTATCCCGGATCACCGAGCGGTTCAGGACCGGGACCCTCATTGCGGTCGACGGCACCTCGGGGCAGGTTGCGGTCAACCCCGACGAGCGGCTGATCAAGTTCTTCGAATCGCAGAAGGCCATCTTCGCCGAGCTGGAGCGCGAACTGCTCAAGCTCAAGAACCTGCCGGCGGTGACCCTCGACGGGCGGGAGGTGGAACTCTCGGCCAATATCGAGATGCCCGACGAGGTCGAACGGGCCATCAGCTTCGGTGCCCGGGGGATCGGACTGCTGCGGACCGAATACCTCTATCTCGATCGGGGCGAGCTCCCCGGCGAGGAGGAACAGTACACCGACTACCGGGATGTGCTCGAGCGGATCTCACCCGATACGGCCATCATCCGCACCTTCGATCTGGGCGGCGACAAGGTCGGTGCCGGACCGGTCGCCCCCCTGGAGCGGAATCCCTTCCTGGGCTGGCGGGCGATACGGGTCTCACTGGCCGAACCGGATATCTTCCAGACCCAGCTCCGGGCGATCCTGCGCGCCTCGGCGCACGGCCGGACCAAACTCCTCTTCCCCATGATCGCCAGCCTCGAGGAACTGCGTCAGGCCAAGGCGGCGCTGGAACTGGCCCGGGCGAGCCTGCGCACCGACGGCGTCGCCTTCGACGAGGAGATACCGGTGGGGATCATGATGGAGGTCCCCGCGGCCTGCGCCATCGCTGAACTGCTGGCCCGCGAGGCCGATTTCCTGTCGATCGGCACCAACGATCTGATCCAGTACTCGCTGGCCGTGGATCGCGGCAACCCCCGGGTGGCGTATATCTATCAGGAACTCCACCCCGCCATCCTCCGCCAGATCAAGATGACGATCGACGCCGGCCACAAGTACGGCCGCTGGGTGGGTATGTGCGGCGAGATGAGCGCGAACCCGCTGGCCACCATGATCCTGCTGGGTCTGGGGCTGGATGAGTTCAGCATGAGCCCGGCGCTCCTGCCCGAGATCAAGAAGATCATCCGCTCCTGCACTCACGCCGAAGCGAAGGCGTGCGCCGGAGAGGCCCTGGAGCAGGAGACGGTCGAAGAGGTGCTCGCCGTGGCCCGCCGCTACACCAAGGGCAAACTCGGGGACCTCGAGACCGATGTCATCGAGAGCGTGCCGATCACTCCGACGCTGCAGCTCCCCGTCACGGGGAAGGATTCACCCGCTCCCTCACCGGTCGAGGAGGATTGAGACCATGCGCGATGATCCCCGCACCCGGCTCGATACTCCCGAGATCCTCCGGGCAGCCGATCCCGGCGGCATGCTCGCGCTGGTCGAGGGTTCGGCGGATCAGTGGCGCGACGCCCTCGCGGTCACCGCCGAACTCACCCTGCCCGAGCGCTGGCGCCGGGTTCGACGGGTCGTGATCGCCGGGATGGGGGGCTCGGCCATCACCGCCGACTTCGCCGCCACGGCCCTGCTCCGGCAGTGGCCGGTCGCCGTCGAGGTGGTGCGGGATTACCACCTGCCCGCCTGGGTGGGGCCCGACGATCTGGTGGTGGCCTGCTCCTACTCGGGGAACACCGAGGAGACCCTCAGTGCCTGGCGCGAGGCCGGCGAGAGGGGGCTGGAGCGAGCCGCCGTCACCACCGGCGGACGCCTGGGCGAAGAGGCCGACCGGGCCGGTGTGCCGCGCCTCGCCCTGCCGGCCGGTCTCCCGCCGCGGGCCGCTTTCCCGGCCGGCCTGGTCAACCTCTTCACCCTTCTGGCCGGAGTCGGGCCGGAGGGAGAAGGCGCTCCGGGGAGCGATGCGGTCCGGCGGGATCTGGACACCGCGGCCGATCTGCTCGAGCGACTGCGGGAGCAGTACGGCGCCGACCGGCCGGTCCTGGAGAATCCGGCCAAGGAGCTGGC
>CAYSYY010000256.1:0-5642 GCA_964435265.1 uncultured Gemmatimonadota bacterium | reverse complement strand
CACTTCATCCGAGGTGTCGGTCTGGCTCGTGGTATGCACCAGGCGGTCGGTGCGGTCCTCGAACCCGCCCTTGCCGATGAAGTCCACCGTGTAGGCCCGACCCCCGCTCCCGGCCGACTGCGAGGTGATGATGATGTGCACGTCGGCGTCGGCGGGATCACGCACCCAGTTCACGTAGTCTATCTCGGTGCGGATGTAATCCTCGCCGATCATCATGTAGCTGCCGTCGAGGAAGACCTTTATGGTGGCGAGTTCCGTCCCCCCTTCCGTCTCCTGGGCCCGCAGGCCCGCCGGTGAGGTCAGGCCGGCCAGGACGAGGAAGCCGAGAGCGGCGGGGACGGGGGAAAGAGAACTGAAGGGTCGTCTCCGGCCGGTGGATGTACTGAGAGCACGATCGGGCATCACTGCTGTGTACCTCCCGAGTAGGAGCGTGGGTGGACGTACCTGCACCTATTACAACGGGGAAGGCGAGGCTCTTCGGCCCGCCGATCCGGTTCCCCGCGCCGTCCTTCGGAACAGGTCAGAAGGTAACCACGAGGGTGCCGGCGTCGGCACGGTTCCGGTGGGGCCGCAACCCCGGGAACGGCCTTCAAAGATCGCGATCGGGTTCACCCACGACCACCGTATAATCACCCGTAGCGAAGATCTTCGGCTCGAACCGCGGATCTCGGTGCGGATCACTTCACCCCCCTGTTCTGAACCGAGTCGATGATCGTGCCGCCGGCTATGACGCCGGTCGTGTTGCCGATCGTGCCGCTGATCCCGGTGCTCAGGGTACCATGCTGACCCATCCCGGGGGAAGGCGACGGCGCGAGGGTTCGTACTCTGTGTCGGGGCACGAGATTCAGATATGGACGCTGGCGTCGGAATCCATCATGATGTTCTGTTCACCCGTGTGACACGGAGGATAAACGGTGTTCGTACCCACGAAGATGTTCCTGACCAAGGGAGTCGGGGTGCACCGGGAGGAGCTGCAGTCGTTCGAGCTGGCCCTGCGGCATGCCGGCATCCAGTTCCTCAATCTCGTGAACGTTTCGAGCATCTTTCCGCCCGACTGCGACATCATCACCCGCGAGAAGGGGCTCGCGACGCTCCAGGCCGGGCAGATCACCTTTGCGGTCATGGCGCGGGCCTCGGCGAATGAACCGCGGCGTCAGATCGCGGCTTCGATCGGGGTTGCCATCCCGGCCGACAAGAGCATGTACGGGTACCTGGCGGAGTACCACGGGTACGGGCAGACGGGAACCGAGGCCGGGGAGTATGCCGAAGATCTGGCCGCCGCCATGCTCGCGTCGACCCTCGGGGTGGGCTTCGACGAGGACGAGAGCTGGGATAACAAGCGGCAGCTCTGGAAGATCAGCGGAAAGATCGTCCGCAGCCGCAACATCACCCAGTCGGCCGAGATCGGCAAGGACGGCAAATGGAAGACCGTCATCGCCGCGGCCGTGCTCCTGCCCTGAGACCGCGATGAGGGAACCGGGACGAACCCGCCGGCCGGCCGGCGGTCCCGTTACCCCGGCATGAACGATCAGGAGAGCAAATGCGGATCATCCTCGCCGGCTACAACCTCGACATCTCCCTCATCGACGAGCTGAAGCGGACCACCCCGCACGAGGAAGCCGTCACTCCCGAGACGGTGGCGGTCGCCTACGCCCGCATCAGCCGGTCGCCGCTGCCTGTCGATGAACTGCGGCGGGAAGCGATCGCGGATGTGGAAAGCGCCCGCCGGTCGGCCCGCAGCATCGTATTCGGGCTGAACCATCAATCGGTCGCCGAGCACGCCACCTTCAACTTCGACGTTCTCGATATCTCCCGGCTCTGCGTCGAAGCCCTGGAGTGGCACCGGCTCTGCTCCTACACCGAGAAATCGCAGCGCTACCAGGAACTCACCGACGATCACGTGATCCCGGCCGGCCTCGATGGCCCCGCCCGCACCCTCTTCGAGGAGACCGTCGCGAAACAGTTCGCTCTCTATGCCCGGGCTTTCGGGATCCTCCGCGCCTACTTCCGGGCCCGGCATGAGGACATGCTCGGCACGCCGGCCGGAGAGCGGGTGGTCGACGGATGGGCCAAGGAAGACGCCCGCTACATCACCCCGCTGGCCACCACCGCCCAGCTCGGCTTCACCGCCAACGCCCGCAGCCTGGAGTACATCATCAGGCGGCTGCGTGCCCATCCCCTGGCCGAGGCCCGTGAGCTGGGGGAGGAGTTCTTCCGCCAGGCCAGCGCCGTGGCCCCTGCGCTCATCCTGCTCACCGATCCGGTCGAGTACGAGGAACAGTTCGGGCGGCCGCTCTGCGACGACTACTTCGCCCATACCCACCCGCATGCCCGTGAGGTCGTCGCGGCCCTGTTCGAGCGCTACCCGCCCGGAACCGGCGGCCCGGACGAGCCGGGCGACCCGACGGGGACGACGGCATGGGTCAGACCGGACGAATCCGCCGGATCGGACAGGACCTCCGATGCCGCTCCCACCGCCTCAACTCCGCCGCGGCGTGGCGATGTGACCCTGCTCGAGTGGTCCCCCGAGGCCGACCGGAGCGTTCTCACCGCCATCATCCACGCCCATTGCGGCGAGCCGGCGGCGGCCTGCACCGCCCTGGCCGAGGCGCTGCTGGCCGACGGTGACGGTGCCCGTGAACTGGTGCGGGAGTACCTGGCTCACGCCAATCCGTGGGAATCGGCCACCCGGGAGTTCGAGACGGCCGCCTTCACCTTCGAAGTGGAGCTGAGTGCGGCCTGTTACGGCCAGATGAAGCGGCATCGCATGAGCACCCAGCTCATCCAGGAGTACGATCCGGCCCTGGGCTGGACCATCCCGCCATCGATCCCCGCGATCGGTCTGGAGGATGATTTCCGGCGCCTGTACGAAGAAACGGACACGGCGTTCGCTGAACTGCGCTCCCTTGCCCCCACGGCCGCCCCGTACGTCCTGACCAACGGCCACCGGCGCCGGATGCTCCTGCGGACCGATGTGCGCGAGCTCTACCACATCGCCCGCCTGCGGGAAGATCCGCACGCCCAGTGGGATATCCGCACGGTGGCCGCCGACATGCTCGAGCTGGCCCGCGGTAAAGCCCCGCTGGCCCTGCTGCTGGCCTGCGGCAAGGACGCCTTCGAGGAGAAGAAGCGAACCCTCACCGGCTAATAACCGTACCCACCGGGAAGGAGTGAACAGAACACCACTCCGTCCGATCCGGCGGGGCCGGCCGGGAGCCGATAAACACTCCCCGCCTTCGGACGGTAGGCACCGGTAGAACCCCGGTGAGGAGCGCTTATGCGGATCATCCGACAGAGCCTGCGGATCCTGATGCGGAACCCGGGCGTCTCGAGCATCGCCATCCTCTCTCTGGTGACGGCGATCACCCTGAATGCGGTCATCTTCAGCGTGGTGGACTGGCTGTGGCTGCAGCCAGCTCCCTACGCCTCCCCCGACGAGATCGTCCGTCTCTACGCCAGCAGCGACCGGGTTGAACTGGGGGCCCTCTCCTGGCCCGATTTCCTCGAAGTGCGGGCCGGCGTGGCCTCGCTCGCCGATGTGGCGGCGTACCAGCATCGGGGGGCGAGCCTCTTCGGCGAGGAGTACTCGGTGGAGCTCCTGGCCGACGTGGTCTCGCGGAACTTCTTCACCGTTCTGGGGGTGGACGCCGGGCTCGGGAACGTCTTCGCCGAGACCGATCCCGAAGAGCTGCAGGCCGAACCGATGGTGGTTCTGAGCCACAGTCTCTGGCAACGGCACTTCGGCGCCGATCCCGGGATCATCGGGCAGTCTATCCGCATGACCGGCCGGACCCGGACCGTCCTGGGGATCGCGCCCGAGGGATTCTACGGCGTCAGCCGGCTGGTCCCGGTGGACGTCTGGTTCCCCGAGGAGACCTGGGGGTACCCCGAGGAGCGATCCTCCCGCACCTTCCGCGACTTCTACCCCATCGGCCGGCTGGCCCCGGGGGCGACACCGGAGGTCGTGCAGGCCGAGGCCGAGGCGCTCTTCCGGAACCTCGACCTGGTCGATTTCTCTTCGGGGACCGACCAGCGGGCCCTGGTCCTGACCGAGCGGGAGCTGCAGAACCGCTCCTCGGCCGCCATGGGTACCCTGCTGCTGGCCATCGTGGGGGCGTTCCTGCTCATCGCCTGTGCCAACGTTTCGGGTCTGCTCCTGGCCCGCGCCATCGGTCGTCAGCGCGAGATGGCGATCCGTCTCGCGGTCGGCGCCAACCGCCGTCATCTCATCCGGCAGATGCTGACCGAAGGCATCCTGCTCGCCGGTGCGGCCGCGCTGCTCAGCCTGCTCCTGGCCGGCTGGATCATCAGGATCATGCCCGCCCTCATGCCGCCGATGCCGGTCTACGTCGAATGGGGCTTCGCCCTGGACGCCCGGACCGTCCTTTTCGCCCTCGTGCTGGCCTTCCTCACCGCCGGTCTTACGGTCCTGTTCCCCGCCCTGCATGCTTCGCGCCCGGACCTGATCCCGTCGCTCAAGGGGGAACCAGGCTCACCGGGGCGCCGGAGCGGGAGGCTCGCCGGCATGAATCTGCTCGTCATCGGCCAGTTAGCACTCTCGTTCATGCTGATAACCTCGACCTGTCTGCTCACCCGCAGCTTCGCCCGGCTGCAGGCCATCGACCCGGGTTTCAGGAACACCGACCTGCTCGTGGCCGAGGTATACCCCCCGGGCGGGCGCGAAGCGACCGGACCGTTCTGCGCCGACCTGCTCGACCGGGTGCGGACACTCCCGGGGGTGGAGCACGCCACCATCGCACGCCACGTTCCGTTCTTCCCCTCCGGCGGCGGGGCGACGCGCCGTGTCTTCGTACCCGGGTCGGGCGCCGGCTGGGAAGAAGAGGGACGGGCGGTCAAGTTCAATATCGTCGAGCCGGAATACTTTGCGACCCTCGATATCCCGCTGCTGCAGGGCCGGCGGTTCGCCGATACCGACGCTGCGGGCGGCACTCCGGTCATGATCGTGAACGAGACCATGGCCCGGAGCTACTGGCCGGGTGAGAACCCGCTCGGCAAGAGCGTGATCCTGAACGATCCCACCGGACCGGCGGTCGAGGTCGTGGGTATCGTACCCGACGGTCGTTACAACAACGTCCTCGAGGATCCCGCCCCGTATTTCTACCTCCCCTTCGGCCAGCTCGACTGGTGGGACTACCTGCTCATCGTCGAGTCCGGCACCGATCCCCTGGCGATGGCCGAACCGGTCCGCCGGCAGCTGCGGGCCATGAACAGCACCATCGACATCTACCCCATGACGACCCTGCGGCGGCTGGTCCGTGATACCACCTACGAGCAGGAGCTCATCATGTGGCTGACGCTCTTCTTCGCCGGTCTCGGTGTGCTCCTGGCCGGGGTGGGGCTCTATGGGACCATCTCGTACGCGGTCACCCGGCGGACCCGCGAGATCGGGGTGCGCCAGGCGCTGGGCGCCGACCGGAGCGCCATCACGGGATTGATCGTGCGCTACGGCGTACGCCTGCTGCTGCCGGGAGTAGTGGCCGGGGGAGTGCTGACCATCGTGGCCGGCCGGCTGATGGAGAGCCTCCTCTTCGGGGTACGGTCCGTCGATCCGCTCAGTCTGGCTGTGGCGCTGCTCCTCCTGGTCGGGGTCGTCGGCCTGGCCACGATCCTCCCGGGCCGCC
>CAYSYY010000255.1:0-5654 GCA_964435265.1 uncultured Gemmatimonadota bacterium | reverse complement strand
GTTCATCGAACGCACTGCTGCCGGAACGACGGCCGGCCTCGGCGCGGCCGCCCTGTCGGGACTCACCCTGCCCGGGCTCGCCTCCTGCGCCCCGGCGCCGCCTCGGCAGCCCAACATCGTCTACATCCTGGCCGACGACCTGGGGTGGGGGGATCTGGGGTGTTACGGCCAGCAGTACATTCGCACCCCTCACCTCGACGCCATGGCCGCCGCGGGGATGCGGATGACCCGCCACTACGCCGGCAGCACCGTTTGCGCTCCCTCACGCTGCTGCCTCATGACCGGCTGTCATACCGGCCACACCGTCATCCGCGGCAACCGCGAGGTCCAGCCCGAGGGGCAGTGGCCGCTCCCCGCCGAGACGGTCACGGTGGCCGAGCTGCTGCACCAGGCCGGTTATACGACCGGTCTCTTCGGCAAGTGGGGGCTGGGCGGGCCCGATTCCGAAGGCCATCCCCTCCGGCAGGGCTTCGATTCCTTCTTCGGCTACCTCTGCCAGCGCGAAGCTCATTTCTACTACCCCGAGTGGCTCCGGGAGGATTACGGCCGGATGCCGCTCCCCGGCAACAGAGGCGGTCGGAGAGAGACCTTCAGCCACGATCTGATCGTGGGTCGCGCGCTGGATTTCATCCGGGCCGGCGCCGATCGTCCCTTCTTCTGCTACCTGCCGGTCACCATCCCGCACGCCGAGCTGGCGGTGCCCGAGGATTCGCTGACCCCTTACCGCGATCGCTTCGACGAAACCCCCTGGCCGGCGGGACGCCACTACGGGGAGCAGCACCGCCCGAAAGCGGCGTATGCCGCCATGGTCAGCCGGCTCGACCGCGATGTGGGCCGGGTGCGGACCCTGCTGGCCGAGCTGGGGCTCGAGCGTGACACCATCGTCGTCTTTTCGAGCGACAACGGTCCTCACCAGGAGGGCGGGCACGATCCCGCCTTCTTCCGAAGCTCCGGGCCGTGGCGGGGGATCAAGCGCGACCTCTACGAGGGCGGTATCAGGGTGCCGATGATCGCCGCCTGGCCGGGGGTGATCGAGGCCGGGAGCGTGAGCGATCACACCTGCGCCTTCTGGGACGTGCTGCCGACCCTCTGCGGGATCGCGGGCGTCGAGTCCCCGCCCGGCCTCGACGGGCTCTCCTTCCTGCCCGCCCTGCGGGGACGCCGCCAGCCGCGTCACGACTACCTCTACTGGGAGTTCCACGAACAGGGGGGCAAGCAGGCGCTCGTGCGGGGCGACTGGAAGGCGATCCGCCTCAATGTGCAACGAGACGGCCTCGATGCCCCGCTCGAGCTCTACGACCTGGCCGGCGATCCGGGCGAGACGACCGATGTCGCCGCCGACCACCCCGGGGTGGTCGCCGAGCTGGCCGCCCTCATGGCCTCGGCGCGCACGCCCTCGGAGCTGTTCCCCTTCGGAGACTCGTTCTGAGGTCTCAACCGATCATCAGGCGGGCACCGGAGGTCGCGGCGATACAGGGGGATTGCAGTCCTGATGGCCGCGCGCGATATTGCATGAACTCCAACCCATACACGCTGAGGCGTGGGGAATTCATTCAATGCGCAGATTTCGACGCGTCACCCTCCTGCCGTTCCTGCTGCTGGCCTCGACCGCAGCCCTGAGCGGCTGTGACAGTCTTACCGGAGACGAGAACGGAGGCCCGCTGGCCGATCTCGTCGGCATCTGGCTCGCCACCGACATTGAGTTGACCAACTCCACCAATCCCGCCCAGAGCGTGAACCTGATCGCCGATGGACAATGGGTTTCGATCGTGATCGAGAGCGACGGGGAATTCACCTATACCGAGTACGAGACGGGGCGGACGCCTCACTCCGATAACGGTCTGGCGACAGTTCAGGGGGACACCCTGTGGATCGCCGTTGCCGGCGAGGAGGAGCCCTTCCTGTTCCGCTATGAGCTCACCGGGGACATCCTGACCCTCAGATCCGACCAGGAAGAGTGGGATTTCAACGACGACGGCACCGACGAACCCGCCCTGGCGGTCTACACCTTCCAGCGCCAGAAGAGCAGCAAGGGAGTGAGCGTCATCCAGCTGTCCGGCGCCTGGAAGTCGACCGCGATCACCATCTCGCTCGAGGGCAGCCCCGCCGTATCGGTCGATCTGGCGGCCCGGGGGGGCTTCTTCGCCCTCAACCTGAACCCCGCCGGCATGGCCACCATCGTGCGGGCCTGGCCGGCCCGGAACGCCCAGGTGGATTGGGGGCTGGTCACCCTGCAGGGGGACTCGCTTAAGGCGGACCTCGAGGGCCCCGATGCCGCCTTCGGTTTCCAGTACAGCGGGGGAGTGCTCACCCTGCGCCAGCGGGGGGTGGGGTGGGACTTCAGCGGAAACGGAGTCGATCAACCCGCGGTGCTGGAAGTCGAACTGCGCTCGACCGACGAGATCGATCTGCCCTATCTGGTACATCCATGGACCGGCGGGGAATACACCTTCACCAGCCAGGAAACCCCCTCACTCACGGCCACGGTCACCGGGCCTATCAACAACTTCGGCCTGCGGCTCGAATGGGATGGCTCCTACGAATCGGTCGCCATCGTCGAGGGCGATCCCTCCCGGCACAACTGGGGAACCTACCAGATCGTGGGCAACCTGCTGGTGCTGTTGAGCGAAGCCGGCGGTCATGCCCAGGCCTACCGCTACGCCTATGACGGTCAGTGGATGGATCTGGAGGGAAACAACGAGACGTACTATTTCACCCAGGACAACCGGGAACACCAGGCCAGGATGCAATGTCGTATGGGTCCCTACACCTGGACCGTGCCTGAATTGGCCGGCACCTACCAGAGCGAGATCATCAAGATCAATCGCCTTGACAGCTTCGAGATCCTCGATCTTTCCGGTACCGACACGATTCTCTTCACCCTGCTCACCGACGGTTCGTATCAGATCCTCTGGACCCGGGGGGAAGACACCATCCGGACCGTGAACGGTCAATTACGCAATGTCGGCGCCACGATGATTCTGTCGGGGCTCAACCCCACCGGCTCCGCCTATGCCACCTACGGCTATGCTCCGGACGGGTTCTCCTATGCGCCGACCACCAACCTCCACTTCAATGCGGTAGAACAGCAGTATGACTTCTCGGGGGGCGGGATCGAGGAACCGGCCTGGTTCGAGTTCTGGTTCACCCAGACCGGGGGGGGAAGCCGTTAGCCTCCGCCGATCCCGTTCGGCGGCTCCAACCGGATCTCCAGCGCCGATTCCGCTTCAGCCGGCAGGGTAACAACACGCGCCCGTTCCTCGATCCTCGCTCCATCCAACGGGCGGGGAGATATGTTCCACGGATATCATCCGTGCTCCTGGCGGGGTGATTGTCATGACGGGGGTCCTCCCGGTGCTGTGTCTCCGCTACCCCTCCCGGTCGAGGATCTCCCGGATTTTGCCGGTGAGCAGTTTCAGCGTGAATGGTTTGTGCAGGAGATCTATCGCATCCCCCTCGCTTCCGTGCCTGACCATCTCATCATCCGAGTAGCCCGATATGTAGAGCACTTTCAGGTCCGGATACATCTCCTTCAGTTCCTCCGATAGCCGCCGTCCGCCCATGCCCGGCATCACGACATCGGTGATGAGCAGGTCGAAATCCCGTCCGGTGAGCTCCCTGCACATGCCGAGGGCCTCGTTCCCGTTTCGGGCGATCCTGACTCCATACCCATACTCGGTGAGCGCGGCAGCGATCATATCTCTGACCGCGTCCTCATCCTCCACGAGGAAGATTCGCTCGCTCCCTCTCGTGTCAGCTTCGAGGTCGGCCGTCTTCTCATCCTTCATCGCGCCTTTCGCGATCCTCGGAAAGTAGAGCTTGAAGGTCGTCCCCCGGTTCAATTCACTGGAAACCTCGATGGATCCGTTGTTCTGCTTCATGACTCCGTAGACCGTCGAGAGCCCGAGGCCGGTGCCCTTCCCCAGCCCCTTGGTGGTGAAGAAGGGTTCGAAGAGGTGCTCCATCGTCTCGTCGCTCATACCGCAGCCCGAATCGCTGATGGAGAGCATCACGTACCGGCCCGGCTCGATATCACCATCCAGATCTCGGTACCCCGTATCAAGATGAACGCTCTTCGATTCGATCGTCAGATTCCCGCCCTCGGGCATGGCGTCGCGGGCGTTGACCGCCAGGTTCATGACGACCTGTTCGACCTGACCGGGATCAGCCCTGATGGATCCGAGGCCTTCTTCCGTCTCGACCCTCAACTCGATGTCTTCGCCGATGAGCCGGCGGAGCATGTCCTCGAAGTCCTTCAGGAGTTTGTTCAGATCCAGCACGACCGGCTGGATCATCTGCTTGCGGCTGAAGGAGAGGAGCTGGTCGGTCAGCGACGCCGCACGCTGGGCGGCCCCCTTGATCTGTTCGAGGTACTGCGTGAAGCTCTCGTCTCGGTCGTACTTCATCAGGATGAACTCGGAATAACCGATGATCGCGGTCAGGATGTTGTTGAAGTCGTGGGCTATCCCCCCCGCGAGCCTTCCGACGGCTTCGATTTTCTGCGATTGTCTGAGCTGTTCCTCGCTCTTCTTCAGTGCTTCCTCAGCTTCCTTCCGCGCCGTGACGTCGTGTCCGATGCCCACGATGCCCACGACCGTGCCGGAGGAATCCGTGAGCGGCATCTTGGAGCTCGATACCCAGCACTTGTTCCCCCTGGAGTCGGTTCTGAAATCCTCCTGGGATATCTGCGGCCGGCCGGTACGGATGATCTCCCGCTCTCCGTTGAAGAACTGCTGGGCTTCCTCACGCGGGTAGAAGTCGAAGTCAGTCTTCCCCACCAGTTCTTCGGGCGAAGACGCTCCCATGAACAGGGCGACCGGGAGGTTGCCGGTGATGAACCGGCTCTGACTGTCCTTGATATAGATGTGGTCGGGAAGGTTGTCTATGAGGGTGCGAAGAGTGTTCCGCTCTGCCTGAAGGGCTTCTTCGGTGCGCTTCGCCTCGGTTACGTCCCGGAAGCTCCACACCCGGCCGACGACCCTGTCCCCTATATGCTGCGGCCTCGAGTACCGCTCGAAGAACCTGCCGTCCGTGAATTCAAGGACATCGTGACTCTCAGCCTCCGGATTGCGGTAGAGCTCGCGCACTCCCCGGAGGAATTGGTCCGGGTCCTTCAGCTGATCCCTGACATGGGAGAGGACGGTCTCATCATCCATCGTCTCCAGCACATCATCGGGAACCCGCCACATCTCGGCGTATCTGCGGTTGAAGGTCGTGATCTTACCTTCATGATCGACCACGAGCAGGCCGTCGGCGGTCGATTCCATGGTTGCCGCCAGCAGCGAGAGGTTGTGCTGGAGTTTGAGCTCGGCCTCCTTCTGGGCAGTGATGTCCCGGCTCAGGCCGGTGACGCCGATGATCGAACCGTCCGGGCTCCGGTAGGGCACCTTGATGGTCGACAGCCACCGTCTCTCCCCGTCTTTGCGTGCGACCAGCTCCTCTCGATCGAGCAGCGGCTCTCCCGTCTCGATCACCCTCTGTTCATCGGCGTAGTAGTCTTCCGCAAGCTCCCGGGGGAAGAAATCGAAATCCGATCTACCGACGACGTCGTCGAGAGTCAGGGCGCCGAGCGTTTTGAGATGGGCGGCATTGGTGGTGATGAACCTGCTCTCGGTGTCCTTCACGAAGATGTAGTCCGGGAAGTTGTCTATCAG
>CAYSYY010000254.1:0-5664 GCA_964435265.1 uncultured Gemmatimonadota bacterium | reverse complement strand
TAGTTGTGCGCGGCCTGGATCGGGATGGCGATGGCGAGACCGGTGGCCGTGGTGATCAGGGCTTCGGAGATGCCGCTGGCCACGATCGTGGCGTTCACGTCACCCACCTCGGCGATCGATGCAAAGGCGCTGATCATCCCGGAGACGGTTCCGAGGAACCCGAGCATGGGGGCGATGTTGGCGACCGTCGCCAGCCAGACCAGACCCTTCTCGAGGAAGGACATCTCTATGGTGCCGGCGTTCTCGATGGCTTTCTCGACCTGCTCGAGACCGCGGTCGACCCGCATGAGACCGGCGTGGAAGATCGAAGCCACGGGGCCGCGGGTGTTGGCGCAGATCTCCTGGGCCGCGGTGATGCCCTCTTCGCGCAGGGCGACCTTGATGCGCTGGAGGAACTTGCGGGTGTTGATGCTGGCCCGGGCCAGTGAGAAAAGGCGCTCAAAAATCACGGCCAGACCCACGACCAGAGTTGCGAGAAGCGGGTACATGGCCCACCCGCCGTTGTGGAAAAGATCGAGCATGGTGTTCACTCCTCCTACAGGATGCTCCGCCCTCGGGCGTCCCCCCTCGGAACCGCGGAAGCCCGATCCGAAGGTGTGTGTGATGGAAGTTCGGTGTTAAGCAGTCGCATGGTATGCAGGGCGCAGGGGGGTGTCAATCCTCGATTGTCCCCCCTTTGAGCGGCCGCCCCAGTGGTTCGAAAAACGGCCAGCAGACGCTTGCTCCCCGGGCCCACTGCGTTTACCATCCTGCCTACCTCCGACATTCCAACCTCTTCACTAGGAGATGACGTACATGTCAGGCATTCGTTTGTCGCGGAGTGTACGAAATGTGTTCGGCGCGCTGATCATGGCGGGATTTGCCGGCCCCGCGGGCGCCCAGCCGGACCCCTCCCTGCTCACCCGCGTCGACGATCTCCTCGGTGCGGGTTCATATCCTGAGGCCATCTCGATCCTGCGGGCAGCCGTCGTCTCCCAGCCCGATTCCTACGACCTGCTATACCGCCTGGCCGACGCCCTGACCGAGAACGCCCGGGATGCCACCGAGGATGAAGCCGAACCCATGTACGAGGAGGCCGTCACCTTCGCCCGCCGCGCCACCGAGGTCCGGGCCCAGGACGCCGAGGGCTGGTTCCAGCTCGGCAAAGCGCTCGGACGCCTGGCCCTTTTCCGGGGCGGCAAAGAGAAGGTGAACATGTCGAAAGATGTCAAGACGGCTTTCGAACAGGCCATCGCTCTCGACGGTGACCACGCCGGGGCCATCCACGGTCTGGCCCGCTGGCACCGCGAGGTCGCAAACCTATCCTGGGTGCTCAAGGCGGCCGCGAAGATCATCTACGGCGGTCTGCCCCCGGCCTCGAACGAAGAGGCGATCCGGCTGTTCCAGCGGGCGATCGAGCTCGAACCAGATCACATCAACCACCACCTCGAACTCGGCAAGACCTGGCTCGAGGTCAAGGACGAGGAGAAGGCCCGGGCGGAGTTCGAGATCGCCGTACGCCTGCCGATGGTGGAGCCCGACGACGGCAAGAACCGGTCCGAGGCTGAACAACTGCTGGCCCGTATCCGTAGATAACCTGACAGCGGGAACGACCGGGCCCCGACCGGCTGCGCCGTGCCGGCCGGCGGCTCCCGCCCGGTCTCGGGCGTTTTCCCGGAGCGTGCCGGGAGTATGACGGATCGGACCGGGACGGGAGCGCAATCACCTTGAGGGGACGGATGCCGATGCCTCACGACCGCCGCATCGATCACGGACGGAACGCGCAGGCGCTCGCGCCTGCGTCCCGATCCATCTCCCTGTCCCTCTCCCACTCCCACTCCTTCTCCCTCTGCCTCTCCGTCTGCCGCTTCCCGTGGCGCTTCTTCTGCCTGATTCTCATCCTTTCCCTGATCGGCGCCGGCGCCCCCCGTCCCCTCCAGGCGCAGGAGCCTCCCGCCCTGCCCGACCTGCTTCCCCCCCCTGCTGCCGGCACCCTCGAGCTGGTCGTGCTCGGGGGCTGGGGATCGTTCTCGCAGCAACCCCTCAACGAGATGATCCAGTTCGACAACGCCCTTCTGACCGCACCCACCAGCCAGGGCGGCGCCGGGCTGGACCGGGGGCTCGACCAGCTCACCGACGGTTTCACCTGGGGCGCCGAAGCACGCTGGCGTTTCGCCCCCCGCTGGTCGGCCGTGGCCGGTTTCCATCGGCTGGCGGCCCGGACCGATATCCACTTCGCATACGATCCCGGGAGCGGTCCGATCGACGCCTTCCTCGAATACGAGACTTCCGGCTATCCCGTCTGGGCCGGGATTCTCTATACCACCCGGCTCAGCGAGCGCCTCTCCTACGGGATCGGGATGTCCGCCGTTCTCGTACCCGCCTCGACCCTGCACCTGGCCGGCTACCTGGGCACGACCACCCTGGATCAGGAGGGTACGGCTTCAGGACTGGGAGCCATGCTGACCTGGGAGGGCGGCGTACAGGTGAGCGAGCCGATCAGCCTCATTACCGCGATCCGCCTGCGACTGGCCCGGATCGGCGATCCCGAGGACGACACCGGTTCGGTCATCACCAACCCTCAGAGCGGCGATCCCCTCACCCTCGACTGGTCGGGAGTGGATATCATGGTGGGGCTCCGGTTCACTCTCTTCTGATCATTTCGGCCCCACCGGCACTCCAGGAGCCACCGATTTCGATCCCCCCCTGGCGGCCAGTACGCTCCGCCCTCGTCCTCTCTTCTCGTGATCGGTCCGGAATCATCCGCCGTCGTCGGTCAGGAGATCGGATGATTCGATCGAGCCGCCCCACCCCGTGTAGAGCTGCAGCGAAACGGGACGCCGGTTCCCCTCCCCCTCCGGCGGACTTTCTCAACCACTCCGTCGGTCACGGCGAATTGCACCAGGTAAGGGATACCCCCGCGCCGGACCCGGAGATAGCCGTATACGCCGTCCGCGGCCGGCACCCTCTCGGCCTCCGTCGATAGCAGAGAGTCCGCGAATGAGGCCGCCAGCGGTTCGTCCTCTTCCGCTTTATAGGATACATAACCCCAGACCCAGGCGGGCTGGATGCGGTAGTACCGGGAATGAGGAAAGGAGCTGACCTCCTTCTCCCCTGAGATCGATACGACCGCGAGGGCACTGTCGCTGACCGTGATCCGGTAGAGGTCGGCATCGGGCCAGAGGCCGTCCTGACGGTTGACCCTGACCCTCAGGGTGCGTTCTCCCCCACCGCCATCGCCGAGTGCGAACTCTTCCGTCAGGTAGAACACCCCGTCCAGGCACTGTCCTCTCCCCTCGTAGTACCCGACTCCCCGGATCTTCAGGATGTACTCGGCCGGCGTCCGCCGCATCTCGGCCAGGAGAGGGCCGCACCCCGCATAGCGGTCGCCGGTTCTGACCAACAGGCGGAGAGCACCGGGATGGGCCTGCGGATCCTCCACGAACCGGAGCACCACGGGCGAGCGGAGTTCCCACTCGACGGCCGGCCCGGTCAGACCGGCACAGGCGGAGAACAGGAAGAGGGAGAGAATGCGCACCCTTTGCAGACAGTGACGGCGCAGGTTCATAACGCTGATAGGACATCGGACCGGAGGGGTGTGTTTACGCTTTCCGCCCCTGAGGGAGGCAGGGGATCGGGCCGCCGGCTGTCGGGTGATCGTCCGACTCAGCAGCCGGCGTCCGGGCTATCGGCGACCAGTCCTGCGAGGGGTGATCCCGGACAGGTTCCAGAGGTTCAGGTTCTCGAGCACGGTCTCTGATCCCACCTCCTGCAGGTGACGGGCCTCCACGCGGGGGATGCCGGCATAGTACTGTATCCCGGTGCAGCTCTCCCGGAACAGGGTGGCATAGAAGACGCAGGCGTTCAGGTAGCTCCCGCGCAGCGAGGGGTGGTTGTAGTCGGACGCATAGAGGTAGTGCAGTTCGGGAGCCTCGAGCATGATGCTCCGCCAGGCCCAACCGGCCGGAGCAACGACCAGATCGAGCGAATCGGCCCAGGCCAGAGTGTGGTCATAACAGAGTTGCTGCATATCGAAGTAGGTGTCGTCCATCCCCACCCAGAGCATGCCGTCCTCGAAGGCGAAAGGCATCTGGAAGACCAGCCGGGTCGAGACGCAGTTTGCCGTCACCTTCGCCCGGAAGGTCTGCAGGGCCGGGAAGACGGGATGATAGCCGGTATAGGAAGTGAGCAGGTGGTGGGTGTACGGGTAGGCGGTGGTGATACCGCACCCCTGCAGAACGACGTAGTCCCAATCCTGTGCCTGGATCTTTTCGGTCACGTCCCTGAGCTGAGCGAGGTAGTCGAGGTAGACGCCCGATTTGATGAAGGTGTCGACATAGACGTCATGTCCGCCCTTCTCGGCCAGATTACTGAAGAGGTCGACCATGTCCCAGGCCGCGAAGTAGCTGCTGCCGATGAAGAGCACCTTCAGATCACCGGTCTCCGGCCCCTTTTCGGGCGAGAAGAGGCACGCGCCGGCCGCGAACGGGAAGAGCAGGAGAACCGCCAGGGCCGGGGAGATGCAACGTCGGCGGGCTGTCATGGCAGGAGGCCTTTCAGGATACCAGCGCCGGCCGGGTGCGGCGAGCTGGGCGAGATCTGTCGTTCAGCCGGTATGACCCGTTGCCCGCATCGTCTGTTTACGGCGTCGGGACGGGAAACACCGGCAGCAGGATCTCCTCGCTCGATCCCTCCTTCACCGAAGGAGTCGGGGAATGTCAGTTTCAGTTGGAGGAGCAGAGTTTTGGGGCAAGCTCGCTTGAGCTGGAGGAGAGGGGGTTCTTTCATTCTGCCATAAATTATAGTTTACAATCATATACTATTGTTTACATCTATAAACTATAAGATCGGGCAGTCTACACGACATACCCTCTCAGTTCCCTGCCCTCCTGCCCTCCTGCTCTCCTGCTACCCGGCTGGCACGTTGGCTGGCTCATTCCCCTGCCACCCGGTTCCGCTGCCTGACATCACCGGATCTCGGACGGCCACTCACCTGTGGGCATCGGTATGGACACGATACCCTTCAGATTGAGAACCACATGCCTGATGAGCTGACGCCGCCACGTGTAGGTGACATGTACCAGGCCATCCGATGTCTGGATCACGGCCGGGTACGAGTATTCGCCGGCATCCTGAACAGCACCGGATTCCAGCATGGGTACCGGGTGTGATCCGGCTGTACCCCGTCGGCCGCCTCCAACGGCCGGCTCCACTCTCCCTCCACTACCTCGATATCCAGATCCCGACGTCGTCGGCGCCTTCCCTACTGCCACCGAACCAGGCGGCGATCAGGCCGTCCCCGGTCTCGAGCAGGGTCGAGGCGTGAACGCTCGGGACCGACCTGCTCTCGAACAGGAATTCAGCCCTCATAACTCCCTGAGGCAGGGAAGCCGAGGGCGCGGGCATGTTACCTGCCTGAGTATCCGCGGCCGGCGGCTCTTCGCGTACCGGCATACGAGGAGTGAGAAAGGTGGTGATGACAACGAGAAAGACGGCCGGTCCCCGCATCACGACTTCCCTCTTTTTAGTGTTGAGAGAAGATGACGGCTCTCATCCGCCCATGAGCTGGACCAGGATCGCCTTCTGGGCGTGGAGCCGGTTCTCGGCCTCGTCGAAGACGACCGATTGCGGCCCGTCCATCACCTCATCGGTGATCTCCTCGCCGCGGTGGGCGGGCAGGCAGTG
>CAYSYY010000253.1:0-5709 GCA_964435265.1 uncultured Gemmatimonadota bacterium | reverse complement strand
TGATAAGCAGGGCATTTACCAGAAGAACGATTTTATGGTTTTTCAGGAAAAAAGAAATAAACATAAATGTTTTGATTATAGGGATAAATGAGGAAGGAAAAAGAATAGCAAGGACTTTTGATAAAAAGGGAATAGAGAAAATCAAAGTCGTGGGGTTCCTGGATAAAAAACAGCAGCTGGAGAGGATTAAAAAATCCCACGAATTTAAGGATATTAATGTTCTGGGGGACCTTGGAGAGCTTGAGGCATTTGTAAAAAAATTCAATATTAACAGGATTATAATTTCTTCTCACAATATTAAGTATTTTGATATAGTGCAGATTTTGGAAATAGTAGGGAATTTAAATGTGGAAGTGCAGATGTCTCCCTCATTGTTTGAATTCTCCGTATCCAGAATGAAAATATTCGAATATATGGGAATACCGCTGATCCAGATTCAAAAGATCACCATAAAGGGGAAAGATAAATTATTTAAGTTTTTAATTGATTATCTGCTTGCCATTTTATTATTTCTAATTTTCATACTTTTGTATCCGGTAATGGCAATTCTAATAAAAAGTAATTCCGAGGGGCCGGTATTATATTCACAGGAAAGGTATGGCAAGGATTTTAAAAAGATAAGGTTATATAAGTTCAGGACCATGAGACTAGGCGCTGATAAGGAAAAAAAATATGTAGAAAAGATATATAACAGAAACAGCAGTTTTAAGATCAAGGATGATCCCAGAATAACCCGTATCGGCCGTTTCTTAAGAAAAACATCTCTTGATGAGCTGCCGCAGGTGCTAAATGTTCTAAAAGGTGATTTATGTGTGGTTGGGCCAAGGGCACTGGTAACCGAAGAAGGAGATATGTTAAAAGACTGGGAAAAAAAGAGAATGCAGGTAAATCAGGGCATTACCGGGCTATGGCAGGTCAGCGGCAGGAGCGATATAAGTTATGAAGAAAGAATCAAACTCGACCTGTATTATATACAAAATTGGTCAATCTGGCTGGAGTTAAAAATAATAGCATTGACCGTTATTAAGGTGTTTAAAGGCAGCGGAGCTTATTAAATTTATAACAGAATTTTATTTTGATTCTCCATGAAGCTTATCAATCTGAAATTTTATTTTATTTAATATATGTTATAATTCAAAAAATAATGATTTGGCAGGTATCTAAATTATCTATTTGAGCTGAGTTATTTCTATTAATGAATAGCAAAATTACAATGCCATGAAGGATAAGAAAATAGTTTCTATTATTCCAGCCAGAGGTGGATCGCGTTCAATACCGGATAAAAATATTATTGATTTTTGTGGGAAGCCATTAATAGCATGGACCATAAATCAAGCTGTCAACAGCAAATATATAAGTGATGTATTTGTTTCCACAGATGATGAAGAAATTTCTTCTGTTTCTTCCAAATATGGTGCATATGTAATTAAAAGGCCGCACGAAATTGCAACAGATCTTTCATCTTCGGAAGATGCTTTACAGCATGCTTTGTCAATAATAGAGAAGGAAAGAAAAATTAACACTGTTGTTTTCCTGCAGGCGACTTCTCCACTCAGAACAACTAAAGATATTGATGCTGCCATAGAACTTTTCAATGGTAAGAGAGGAGATTCATTGTTTTCCGCATCGATATTAGGAGATTTTTGTGTTTGGTCCGGACAAGGAGAAGCATTGGAAAGTATAACATTCGATTATAATAATAGAGGGAGAAGACAGGAAAGAAACCCTTATTATCTGGAAAATGGTTCAATATATATTTTCAAACCTGAAATTTTAAAGAAATATAAAAATAGGCTCGGAGGGAAAATATTATTATTCTTTATGCCCTTTTGGAAGTCATATGAAATTGATGCTGCCGAAGATTTAGAGATTTGTGAATTTTATATGAGGAAAAAAATTCTACAGGATGTTGAGAATAATCCTATTTTTAAAGATATTGAATTAATAATTTATGATTTTGACGGTGTGTTCACGAATAACAAAGTAATAATGACAGAAGACGGCAAGGAGAGTGTAATTGTCAGCAGAGCGGATGGAATGGCTGTCAGCAAAATAAAAGAAATGGGAATTACTCAGCTGATATTGTCTACAGAAAAAAATAAAGTAGTTGAATTAAGAGCGAAGAAGATAGGCATTGATTTTTTTAACGGTATTGATAATAAAAAAGAGTTTTTGAAAAACTATTGTAATAAAAATAACATTTCACTTAAAAATATTATCTATATAGGCAACGATTTAAATGATTTAGAAACTATGAAGATAACAGGGCATCCTGTTTGTCCCAAAGATGCATATAGTGAGATTAAGGATATATCTAAGTTGATATTGGCTGTTAATGGCGGAGAGGGTATTATTAGAGAGTTAATAAAATATTTGAGAGTGAAAAAGTAGGGGGATTTTAAATGGAACCTGCAAAAATAATTGCTGAGATAGGCTGCAACCATATGGGTAGAATGGATATTGCTAAAGAAATGATAGAAGTTGCCAAATATTTTTGTAAAGTTTATGGAGTAAAATTTCAAAAAAGAAATCCAAGAGAATATTTAAGTGAAGATGAATATAATAGTCCTCATCCGGTAAGCTATCATTCCTATGGCAAAACATATGGAGAACATCGTGAAGCATTGGAATTTACTATAGATGAGAATAGGGAGTTAAAGAAATATTGTGAATCGTTGGGAATTATTTATTCTTCGTCAATCTGGGATCTATCATCAGCGAGGGAAATAATATCATTAAATCCCAAGTACATAAAGATCCCTTCAGCATGTAATACAAATTTTGAGATTTTAGAGTATGTTTGTAAGAATTATCGAGGAGAGATACATATATCCCTTGGCATGACAACGCTTAAAGAAGAAGATGAAATTGTCAGATTTATAAAGAAATTTGGAAGAAATAAAGATGTTGTCTTATATATTTGTACTTCTGGCTATCCTGTACCTGATGAAGACGTATGCTTGTTAGAAATTAAAAGAATTCAGGAAAAATTTTCAGACGTTGTAAAAGCCTTTGGCTTTTCAGGGCATCATAAGGGGATAGCAATAGATGTGGCTGCTTTTGTTCTTGGGGCTAGTTATATTGAAAGACATTTTACGTTAGATAGGACTTTAAAAGGTACCGATCATGCAGCCTCATTAGAACCTGATGGGCTGATGAGGGTTAATCGTGACATAGAGTCCATAAGCAAAGCATTAACTTATAAAGAAAAAGAAATCCTGGATATAGAAGAAGTACAGAGAAGAAAATTAAAGTGGAACAGGAAGGAATTATATAGGAGGTAAATCCATAATGGGTAGTAAACTTGATTTTATAATTAATTGGAGTGGAAGATCTTTAGAATATAATGATGATGAGATAAATACTGTAATAAATGTCATGAAAAATACTGATCCGCTGACTCAGGGTAAGTACCTGGAAAAATTCGAAGAAGATTTTGTGCAATACAGCGGGGTTATCAATGCGTTTGCGGTTTCAAACTGTACAAATGCTCTTGAACTTGCTGCGGCACTATCTGATATAGGGGAAGGAGATGAAGTAATTATTCCCGGCCATACATTTTGCGCGACTGCGATTCCTTTTGCAAGAACAGGAGCAAAGCTGGTTTGGGCAGATATTGATCCAGATACCAGACTTATATCGGCTGAAACTATTAAAAAATTAATAAATAAAAGAACAAAAGTTATTGTTGCGGTACATCTTTATGGATTAATGGCTGATATGGATTCAATTATGGATATTGCGAAAAAAAATAATTGTATAGTTGTTGAAGATTGCGCTCAGGCGATGGGGGCGGAATATAAGGGTAAGAAAGCGGGTTCTATTGGAGATTTTGGTACCTTTAGTTTTCATTGTCAGAAAAATATAACAACTTTGGGCGAGGGGGGAATGTTAATAGTCAAATCTGACAGTCTGGCAAAGAAGGTACCGGGGCTCAGGCATGACGGATGCAGAACTTACCAACCTGAAAGAGAGCATTATTGGATTCCGGCAATGGGTGATGTGGATATGGACTTAGAAGGTGTTTGGCCATATAATTTCTGTTTGACCGAGATTCAATGTGCCCTTGGTTCCACATTGTTAAAGCGATTAGATGAAATGAATGATAAAAGGATAAAAAGGGCAAATTTTTTCAAGGAATCTGTAAAAGACTTTCCCGAGCTTTCTTTTCAAAAAATTCCGTATGATAGCAAGCATGTATATCATTTATTATCTGCAAAGTATGATAGTAAAGTAACCGGTAAAACCAATTACGATTTTATTAAAATAATGGCTTATGAATATAAAATAAAAGTAATCGTTCAATATTACCCATTATATAGGTATCCTTTATTTAAAAAAATGGGATTTGGCAATGCTGATTGCCCCAATACGGATGATTTTTTTGATAATATGGTGTCTTTTCCTTTTCATTTATGGATGAGCGATGGTGATTTTGATTATATGATCGATTGTACATTAAAAGCATTAAAAAGATTAAGGGGGTAATAGAGTTGATTAGGTTTGATGCTAAAACACAGATTATAATATCCGATGACTTATTATCCGATGTGAACTCCATTTTAGAAGAAGAGAACTCTAAGAATATACTGCTTTTTATTGATTCCAAAGTTTCAGAGCAAGATGATATTAAGAGATTAATAGAAATTTTAAAAAAGAAATTTTTATTAAAAACTGAAATAGTTAATTCTATGGAACCGACAACAGGCATGGTTAACCTTTATAAATCAAAGCTTATATCGAAAAGCATTGATATGATAATTGGAATTGGCGGGGGAAGTGTTATTGATTTATCAAAAGCTGTATCAGTTATGTTAGTAAACGAAGGTAAAGTTGAAGATTATCATGGGACAGGTAAATATATAAAAACTGCTATAAAAAAGATAATGATTCCTACTACTGCAGGAACCGGGAGCGAGGTTACACCAGGTGCCGTTCTGGTAAATAAGGATACTAATTTTAAAAGGGCGATAGCTGGTAGATGTATTTCGCCGGATTATGCAATTTTATATGCTAAATTGACTACTACCTTACCTGATAAGATAACTGCTTCTACGGGTATGGATGCATTGGCACATTCAATAGAATCTTACACTGCAAAAAACGCTAATAAAGTCACAAGGATGTACTCTAAAAGAGCTTTTTCATTAATTTTTAATAATCTCCCCAAAATATTTAAAGATAGAAAAAACATTGGTTTAAGAGAGAAAGTCTTATTAGGAAGTTGTCTGGCTGGATACGCTATTTATAATTCAAATACGGGAGCCTGTCATTCTATGGCTTATCCTCTGGGTATCTATAATAATGTCCCCCATAGCGTTGCTGTAGGATGCATACTTCCAAAAGTTATTAGAATAAATTTTGAAAAGGGTTGTGATTTATATGCAGGTTTATATGATTTAATTGATGGTTTAAAAAAAATACCCGGACAGAATGCAAAAGCAAAAAGGTTTTGCTCTATTATGGAGGATTATTATCCTATGGTTTTTATTAATGATTGTTTTGGTAATTACGGCATAAATAAAAGTAATTATAAGTTTTTAGCAGAGCGTGGTATGGATTTAACTTCAGCGTTAAATAATAATCCTGCAGAGTTTAGCTTGTCTGATGCAACTAAAGTATTGAAAATGTTGGTTTAATAATAATCATTTTTGAATTATTTATATGTTTGATAATTATCCTATAATACCATTATCTAATAATCAAAAA
>CAYSYY010000252.1:0-5719 GCA_964435265.1 uncultured Gemmatimonadota bacterium | reverse complement strand
CTTGTGAACGATGTCCTGGCACTTCTCACCGTGAACGATGTCCTGGCACTCATCACATAAACAGTAGTCTCAATCGCTGATGCAAGCTCTGCGTAACACAAGTATCCGTATACACCTTCTATTTTTACAGGTACTATATGTATATTGTCCGCAACTACTCCTTTAATGTTTCCTTCATTATCATGCGTAGCTGCTAATATGCCGGTTACTTTAGTTCCATGACCAACATTATCGTTCAGGGGATGACCGGGTGATTCTTCATAAAAAGCTGCCCATGCAAATATTTCTATTTCTCTTGATGAATCGGTGTTTTTCAAGTCAGGGTGGAGGAGAACCCCTTGTTGGCTGAGAGGAATCCCTGTATCCAACACTGCTACCCACAATTCTTCGCCTGTTTCAATGTTCCATCCTTCAGGAGCATCAATATCAGCATCATATGTTGAACTATCCCATTGAGCGGTATTATGCAAGTACCATTGCATATCAAAATCTTGATCGTCTTCTGTTCTTGTTCTCATCATTATTGAATTCAAAGATAGTATTTGAGACTGATTAGAATGTGTTCTTGGTGGGGGTCTATAGGCTATCTCGGCTTTTTCTATAATATCAAGGCTCCGGAATATAGATCTCATAGAAAACATATTCTGACCAATGTCGCCTCTTACATGCCATCTTCCTGTTGGACTAACTGGTCGATATCTCTCCAAATTATATTTAACAAGAAACTCGTTTATTTGTTCGTTTGTAACCCACTCAAAGAAATTTATGGCGTATAATCCATCTACATAATATGTTTTTCCTTGATCATTATCGATTGTGAGAATACGTCGGCCCATATACATATTCTCTTGTGCGTTTATGCATGCACTATATACTACAGGTAACATTAGCGTTGATGCAATAAGCACTTTAACCAAGCTTATTCTTTTCATTATTAACCTCCTTCGATAGTAGCTCCCACAAATTTTAAAATCTGTTGGGTTTGAGAGAAGAAATAGGCAGTAATACTATCTCCACTTGCATAGATATTTAGGATGCCATCAAATCTCATATTACCGTTTGTAGTACTCGGCAATAATGAAAGTCTATAAGTTGAGTATTCAGGAATTATGTGTTGATGATATGAGGCGAGATATAATTCTTTATCTCCAGTCGTTTCTGAATATATCCATATTGGGCAATATGGAAGATGATAGTTGTTTCTTTCAAATGTGACTAAATAAAGCGAATCATCATATGAATAAGTAAATGCTGGATTCGTGGCATTGTAATCTGAATGAGTAAAGAAAATATCCTGCAACTCGATTATTCCGTTTGAGTCACCATTTGTATTATCTGTATTATCTGAAACGTTATTATCACAACTAATGACAAGTATAAGCGTCGCCAACGTTCCCAAGATCAAAGATTTTATTTTCATTGTTCAAAGTCCTTCGTTGACTGAATCAAACGCGAAAAACACTCGATGTAAGAACGGGAACCCCATAAAGGCGCACCTTCATAGTTCTCTCGTCTGATTACCGGCTCTTAGATATTTAAAGCTGTGTGCTCTATGTAGCCCGGAACTCCAAGCCTGTTTCGAATTGATGAGATTCTATCAACCCCGCAGAAATCCTGTCAAGAACAATCCTATTATCATTTCATCGACATGTGAAACTTCAGTCGTTGGCGAAAATACTAAGAATCATCAGAGAGGAGGATCATCATCCGGCATAACCATGATCCGCACAATATCTTGGATGTGATCAGTGGTATTCTGCCTGAAGATTGCGAAATCAGCCGGCAGCAGCTCGACATGTACGTGAGCAACTGACTGTACCAGATCCTCCAAAAGGCCGCCCTCATTGCCTCAGGCTATTATGTAGTTTATCTGACTGCCGGGATATTGAGACGCACCTTTCAGTCTGGTTCCTGGATACAAAGTCCCATCTTCGGCAAACAGTTCATCTGGTTCGAGCCCTAACCCACACCCCACTCCTGGAAGAGGCGGCGGCCGTTCAGAATGTGATCCATACCCAGATCCTGCCCTGAACAGCAATCACGGGGAGGTCTATTCCCTTCAACATATCCCGCTCCTGGTTCGTTGAATCACCAAAGGTGTTCTCTTCCCCGCAATCGCAAACTGGCCTGCATGGAGGTCCTTTCATGGTCACTGCCCGCCTGCGATTCCAGATCTGTACACCGGGATTCCTGAACTGTATTCTGCGATTTCTGATTTGTATTCCGGGATTTCTTCTCGGTTCCTGTTCCGCGGACCAGGATCGAGGTGGACCGGGCTCGGTTCCCTTCTTCCGGGAAGTATGCTCTCTCGTTGGTTCAATCGATGAATCCGTTCAAGACACCGACTATGCCCTGGTACGGCCGGCAGCGATAGCAATCGACGGGAACGGAAACGTCTTCATCGCAGATGAAGGGCGTATCAAGATCTTCGATCCCGGTGGCCAGCCGCTGATCATCATCGGCCAGGCAGGCGAAGGCCCCGGCGAGTTCATCATGGTCCGAGATCTCCAGATCGGGCCCCGGGGCCATCTGGCGGCGATTGATCTCTTATGGGAATGCAACGTCTTCGAGGCGGATGGCACGTTCCTGCAGAAGATCAGGTACCGGACCGCCCCGGACTTCGCAGACTACATAAGAGCGAATTCATTCACCTTCACCAGGCTCGAAGCGGTGGTGCCGCTGGATGACGACCTTTTCCTGCTCGACCTGTATGGTCTGGATAATACGCTTGAGGAACGTTTCCTCGCTTCCGAGCAGCTGCTCCTGGCGGGACCAGAGACACTTCATGAGATCGTTCAGTACTCATCGCGAAACACGGTGAGAACAACGCCCGGGAATAACGTTACAGTCGATCTGCAGGGAGAGTTATTATGGGCAGTGATCGGAGCGCCTAAACTAGTTTACTCCCATGCCTATCATGATGTAACGAGTGACTCCGAATCGGCTCGGTACCTGCTGCATCGGGTTCCGCTCGCCAGCCGGAATGGGGAAACCCACTGTTGATGGGATTATCTATATCGCTTTCTACAGCACCCTCTGGGCTTTTCAAACTGATTCTCATGGTCTAGCAGCATCTCCATGGCCCAAAATCTACGCCAATTACTTGAATACAAGTCAGTGCAAATAGTACTATTCGTATTAAAACTGGTTCTGTACAATCCCCTTCTCTTGTTGAGTTTCAAATGAACCCGAATCGCTGAGCTTACAGGTTATCTGTAAGATGTTATTCTCGCACCAACTCCAAGAGAATTGTGAATCCTACCGTAACAATCCAAGGATGATTCCGCCTGAGCCACGTCTTCGGCTTCTGCACGACGCGGGTGTCGAGGGAACTGATCTCAACCCAAGGGGCGGTCTCCACGTTCGTCTGCCAGAATCCATCCCTGAGTTGAGATACAACCAGGTGGAGGGAGATAGGATCATGCTGTACATGCAGCTGGTAGACCGGTGGCGGCGTGATAGTGAATCCCTGGATCCGGATCTCTGGTTGTGAGTGCTCGAAGTTGACCCGATGGATGGTGTCACCTGTCGCTGGCGAGACGTGGACCGTGTCAGTCGCGGATCCTTCTGCCACCAGGTCCTGCAACCGGGCGATCGTGTTGATGTAATCCTGCGTATCTGCGCGGAGATCTCGCAGTTCACGGTGGAGCTCCGGGAGGGAGTCCTGGAGGGTGATCCGCAAGTCTCTTTCGCGCTCGAGCACGACTGCAGCACGCTGATACAGTCCATCCGCGATCTGGTGCAGGGAGTCATTCAGAGCTGCCTGGCGCTGCAAGGCGCGGATCTCGCTATCCTTCCGGGCCCGGACGAAGGTTCCCCAGACCACGAGGGCAGCCAGGATCACAGTGAGGACAGGTAGGAATCGGGACCGTATATTATGATCATCGGCGCGAGGTTCCGCACCGCCCGCTCTCGTCATCCCGCCGGATATCCGGCAGCCGCCCGGAGAGCATCCGGGGGGAGAGCGGGAACAACCTGATTGACCCGGTCGGGCCCGGGCCGCTTTCATGCCTGTATGCATCTGCACACCGCATGCGGGGCCGACGGCATCATCCGGGCCGTCTTCAGCGGTGACGGCCGGCGCCCTCCCCTGCTGACCGCCTGGGTCTTCACCGCCCTGGAACGGCTCGTCGCCGCGGCCGAGACCGATCCGCCGGCCGGTATCATCTTCAAGGGCGAGGCGGGGGGGGACTTCCAGGCCGGGGTGAACCTCGAGGCGATGGCCGGTGTGCGGAGCCGCGAGGAGGCCTACGCCGCTTCGCGGACCGTCCAGCTTCTGTACGAGCGGATCGCCCGTCTGCCCTGCCCTGTGGTGGCGGCGATCGCGGGCCGCTGTCTCGGCGGGGGGACCGAACTCGCCCTGGCCTGTCACGGCCGCCTGGCGGCCGATGACGCCGCCACCGCCCTCGCCCTGCCCGAGATCAACCTCGGGCTCATCCCGGGCTACGGCGGCACCCAGCGCCTGCCCCGGCTGGTGGGGCAGCAGGCCGCCCTGAACATGATCCTGACCGGCAATCCGGTTCCGGCCCGGGAAGCCCTGGCCACCGGTCTGGTGGACCGGCTGGCTCCGCCCGACACCCTGGATGAGACCGCCGTGGAACTCATCCGCGATCTCGCCGCCGGTCGCCCCGCCCGGCTCGAATCCCGGCCCCGGCTCGGGCTGACCGACCGGCTGCTCGAACGCACCCGGCGGGGCCGCCGCCTGGTGCGGGAGCGCTACCGGCGTGTTGTCCGGCGGCGCACCCGCGGGCACTACCCCGCCCCGGAGCAGGCGATCGAGGCGGTCGGCCTGGCGGCCGAGAAGACCCCGCTGGCCCGCGGTCTCGAGCGCGAAGCAGAGATGCTCGCCGACCTGATGGCCGGTGACGTGCATCCGAACCTGCTGCGTCTGCTCCGCACCCGCCAGATCCTGCGCCGGGTACGCGGTCGCGATCCGGTCACCGGGGAACCGAGCGATCCCGTCGCCGGCCTGGAGATACCGGCCGCGCCGGCCGCCTCGCTGCGGCAAATCCTGGCGACCGCTCCCGAACCGCCGGGCTGCGAGCCCGTCCGCCCGCCCGCCGGCACGGCCGGATTCGGTTTCCTGCGCCGGCTCCCCCGGGCAATCCCCCCCGCCGTCGTGGAGATCGGCTGGGTGGGGGATGCCGAACCGGCCGCCTTCCCCGATACCGCCCGTCGCCTGGCCGGGGCGGCCGGGGTGACTCCGGTCTGGCTGACCTCACCGACGGATTCTCCCGGACTGATGCTCCTGGCGGCGTACCTGCGCGAAGGCGACCGCCTGGCGGCCGAGGGGTGGGAGAAGGACGAGGTGGACGAACTCCTGCAGGATTGGGGCATGCACCGCGGTCCGTTCGCGCTGGCCGAGGCTCTCGGGGAGCCGTGGCTTCTGCTGCTCGACGACCTGCCTCAGCGTTCCCGGCCCGAACCGCTCGCCGGCCGCGGGACCGGGACCGCGCCGGACCGGGGGGGCCGTGATGAAACCGGCGTGATCGAGGAGGTCGTGGCGGCCCTGTGGCTGGAGATGGAACGGCACGCCGACTGGATCGACGAACCGCGCGCGGAGGGGTGGCTCGCCCTCGATGTCTTCGTGCTGGGCGGCCCCGCCTTCCGCGGCGGGATCACCGGAGCGTCCCGCACACTCGGCCCCGGGTGCCTCGTCGATCGGCTCAGTGACCTCGCCCGCCGCTACGGGGGAACCTACGACACTCCGGCCGGCCGC
>CAYSYY010000251.1:0-5744 GCA_964435265.1 uncultured Gemmatimonadota bacterium | reverse complement strand
GGTCAGGTTGGGAGCCCAGCTGGCGGTGACCGCCACCCGCTCGAAACTCCCGATCGTATCCCGGTACTCGAGAAAGCCGCGGACCGAAACATTCGACATGAGGTTTGACGACGGATAGTAGTGGTTGATCGTGACCAGCCGGTCGGATTCGGGGTAGGGCAGGGGGCGGATGAGGACGGTGTTCACCAGACCGAAGATGGAGATATTGGCCCCGATCCCGAGGGCCAGGATGAGAACCACCACGACCGAGAAGCCGGGATTCGTACGCACCTGCCTGATACCGTACCGCAGGTTCTGCACGAAGCGGTTCCCGAAACCTTCTCTCTCCTCCGGTGAGGGGGAACCGGATCCGTTGCGTCGCCGGAACCGTCCGGCTTCGAGGACCACGTCGGTTTCCCGCGTTTTCCCGTGCGTGAGGAACGCCAGAAAGCAGGAGAGCAGGAGCGCGAGCGATTCGCGCCAGAGCCAGAGCCCGGCCCGAAGGCGTCCCCTCTGCGGGAGGATGAACGAGCTGTAGCGTTCCACCAGGTCGCCGATCACGACATCGCGTTCGTGCGAGGGCAGGGCCGCCTGCAGCAACCGCACCGAGAGCGTCGGAGAGGGACTCATGACTGCTCTCCCAGCAGCGGCTCGAGACCGGCCGCCATGCGCCGGACCGTAGTAAGCGCGCTCTGCAGGGCCTCCATCCCTTCGGGCTCGACGGTGTAGAACCGGCGCGGTCGGCCGCCGCGCATGGCCCGCGACGCCCCCCGGTACGAATGCAGGTACCCCTTTTCCTCGAGCCGGTTGAGGGTGGTGTAGACGGCGCCGCTGGAAACCGGTTGCCCGGTCCGATCCTCGATCTCCTGGGTGATCGTTACGGCGTAGGCCTCCTCACCCAGATGCAGGGCGGCGAGGATGACGAGCTGTTCGAATTCACCGAGTGGTGTGACCGTGCCCATAATCCCTCCTGGCTTTATTTCCCTACAATGTCGACGCGGAAAGGCGGGCGGAAGTTACAGAAGTCCCTGCATTGTCAGGAAATAGAGAGGTTCCGGATGAATCCCGGGCCCGAACCCGGTACAATCCTCCCTGTGCGTACTCCACTCGGCCACCGTTGCGGGAGTATCGGTTCATGAGCGGATTCCCCTCCCCTCAGGATCCACCCCCTCCCGCTGTCAGAGAGAATACCTTTCCGACGTCAGCAGGTGATATCAGCGGATCCGAAGAGATATACCGAACGGTGGTCGAGACCACGCCCGACGGCATCGTTCTGGTCCAGGACGGCCGGATCGTCTTCGCCAACCGGCAGGTCGGGGAGATCCTGGGAGTGCCGGTTGAGGAGCTGCAGGGGAGGGAGTTCGCGCGCTTCATCGCTCCCGACGATCGGGACGACCTGCTCGTCAAGCACGCTCGCATGCTGCAGGGGGACGATCCCGGTCGGGTGCACGAGATCAGGTACCTGGACAAGACCGGGAAGCCCGGCTGGGCGCTGATGAGCGCGGCACCCGTCGAGTGGCGGGGCCAGCCGGCCATTGTGGCCATCTTCACCGATTATACCGCCCAGAAGGTTGCCGAAGAAGCCCTGGCGGCGAGCGAGGAGAAGTTCCGCACCCTGGTGACCGATATGCCGGTCGGAGCCTTCGAGACCACTCCCGACGGACGTGCCCTGCTCTGGAACCGGATGTGCGAGGAACTCTCCGGATATTCGTTCGAGCACATGCAGACCATCCGGATGCACGAGATCTATCCTGATCCGGCCCAGCGTGACGCCTTCGTACGGGCGATGCGGGAGAAGGGGCACGTCTCCAATCACGAGGTTACGATCCGGACCGCCGACGGCCGGCTCCTCACCGTGCTGGTTTCAGCCCGGGTCGGGGAGCGTGACGGTGAGAAGGTGTTCCGGGGATCGTTCGAGGATATCACCGAGCGCAAGCACCTCGAGGAACAGCTGCGGCAGTCACAGAAGATGGAGGCCGTCGGGCGGTTGGCGGGAGGCGTTGCCCACGATTTCAACAACCTCCTCACGGTGATCCTCGGCAATGTGCAGATGGCGTTCTTCGATGCCGAGCTTTCCCCCAAACTCCGGAGCCGGCTCGAGAGCATCCAGAAAGCGTCGGAACAGGCCAAGCTGCTGACCGACCAGCTGCTGTCCTTCAGCCGGAAGCAGATGATCCAACCCCGGATCATGAACGTCAACGAACTGATCCGGGAGTCGGAGAAACTCCTGACCCAGACCCTGGGCGAAGACATCACCCTGGAGCTGCATCCGAGCCCCGAAGAGTGCCATGTCCGTTTCGACGCCGGCCAGTTCAGCCAGGTCCTGATGAACCTGGCGGTCAACGCCCGCGATGCCATGCCCACCGGCGGCCGGATCGTCATCGAGACCGCACTGGTTAACCTCGATGAGCTCTATGCAGCCTCGCACAGCGACTTCCGGGCCGGGGAGTACGTCCAGATCACCGTCTCGGATACGGGGCACGGGATGGACGAAGCGATCCGCCAGCTGATCTTCGAACCCTTCTTCACGACCAAGGGTGAGGGGGGGACCGGTCTCGGACTCTCGACCGTTTACGGCATCCTGAAACAGAACGGCGGTGATATCACCGTCTTCAGCCAGCCGGGAGTGGGCACCACATTCAGGATCTACATCCCCCGGATCACCGATCCGACCGAAGTGGTCGCCGACGAGATGGATACTGAGTTCCTTCCGGGGAGTGAACACGTTCTGCTGGTGGAGGACGACCGCCTCGTCAGGCAGCTGGCCGAGGAGATCCTGCACCTGGCGGGTTATCGGGTCTCGAGCTTCGGTGCGGCCGCCGAAGCGGTCGCCTTCGGCCGGGAGAACCTGGACGCGATCGATCTGCTGATCACCGATGTCGTCATGCCGGGGCAGAGCGGGAAGGAGGTCGCCGACATCCTGACCGGTCTCGATCCCGACCTCCGGGTACTATATATGAGCGGCTACACCGACGAGGCGATCTCGCGCCACGGTGTCCTCGACCAGGACGTGGCCTTCATCAACAAACCCTTCACCCCACGCCTGTTGACCGAGACGATACGGACGGTCCTGGACGCCGACTGAATCGGGCGCCGGCGTTTTGAGTCCCGCCTTTCTCATTCCACCTGCAGTGCCCTGACCGGATCGACTTTCGACGCCCGCCAGCTCGGCAGCAGGCAGGCGGCCAGGGCGATGACGGCCAGGAAGACACTCACTCCAGCAAAGGTCGCCGTATCCCCGATCCCGACCTCGTAGAGGAGATCGGCGAGCAGCCGGTTGGTCCCGATCGCTCCCACGATCCCGACGATGAGGCCGATCCCCACCAGGACCATACCCCGCTTCACGATCATGGTGATAACCCGGGCGGCGTCCGCTCCCAGGGCCATGCGTACGCCGATCTCGTGCCGGCGGCTGTTCACGTAGTAGGCCAGCACGCCGTAGAGACCGATGGCCGTCAGGAAGAGAGCGACGATCGCGAAGACGGCCAGCAGGGCGGTGATGATCCGTATGGTGCCGAGGGACTCGGCGATGATCGTCTCCATGAGTCTCGGTTCGGCCAGAGGGATGTTCCGGTCGATCCGGGCGAGCATCTCCCGCATCGGCCCTACCAGAGCCGCCGCATTACCTGTGGCCCGGACCGCGATCTTCATGTTGGTATCGGGATTGAGCGAATAGGGGAAGTACATCGACCGGTAGGGAGTGGAAGACAGGTGGGAGATCCGGGTGTTCCCGACCACCCCGATGATCTCGAAGTTCACTCCTTCCGCTGAACCGAGGGCCAGCCGTTTCCCGATCGGGTTCTGCTCCGGGAAGATCGTCTCGGCCAGCCGCTCGTTGATGACCACGACGGGATTGCCTGATGACAGATCGGCCGTCTCGATGTCGCGGCCGCTTCGGACCGGGATCTGCATGGCTTCGAAATAGCCGGGCAGCACCAGACGCGCATAGGCCGTCTGCCACTCACTGGGATCCACCGGCGGCTGGTCGGCGTCCCAGAGGTAGATGTCGCCCCCGCCGTCGCGCAGGGGCAGGCGGCTGATCAGACCGGCCGCCCGAACGCCGGGGAGAGCTTCGGTCTCCTCGATGATCCTGTTGAAGACCTGATAGCGCCGGGCGGGATCGGCGTAGGTGTCCACCGGCAGCTGCAGTTCGGCGGTGAGCAGACTCTCGGCGTTGAATCCGGGGTTGACGACCGAAAGCCGGGCGTAACTGCGGATCAACAGACCCGCTCCGACGAGCAGGAGCACCGAGAGGGCGACCTGGACAGCGACCAGGGAATTCCGCAGCCGGGTTGTACCGCCGGCCTCGGTGCTCCGGACTCCCGATTTCAGATGATCGCCCAGGTTCAGCGGGGTGCCGCGCCAGGCGGGGATGATTCCGAAGATGAGGCCGGTCAGCAGCGTCAGAACGAAGGCGAAGGCCAGGACCCGTAAGTCCATGGACAGCCCGGTGATCCCCAGATCGTGCAGCGGCATGAGGCGCAGCATCATGCCCTGGAGCGAGAGCGCCAGGAGGATACCCGCGATGCCGGCGGCGAGAGCCGAGAGGATGCTCTCGATCAGCAGCTGGGAAATGAGCCGGCCCCGGGTGGCCCCGAGCGAGGCGCGGACCGCCATCTCATTGAGCCGGGTCGTGCCGCGGGCCAGCAGCAGGCCGGCCACGTTGCCGCAGGCGATCAACAGCACCAGGGCCAGGGCCGCCATGAGCAGGAAGATCCGGGTTCGCCAGCCCTCGGTGAAGTAGTCGTTCACCGGGGTCAGCAGCAGGCCCTTGTTCTCATTGATATCGGGATACTCCCGAGCCAATTGTTCGCAGATTACGTCGATATCGGCCTGGGCCTGCTCGATTTCGATCCCCGGCACCAGGCGGGCCACCACCTGGAAGTTGTGCCACTGCCGACCTCCGGCCCAGGGGCCGTCCCGCCAGGTCGGGCGCCAGATCTCAACGTCGAAGAGGAACCAGAAATCCGCGGGCATGACCCCGACGATGGTATGGGGATTGCCGTCCACGAGCAGCGATGAGCCGATCGCCGAGGCGGCTCCGCCGAACCGCCGCTGCCAGTACGTGTAGCTGATCATGACCACGCTGGTCGGCCCGCCCGCGGTGCCTTCCTCGGCCGTGAAATGCCGGCCGATCACCGGATCGACCCCGAGCGTCTGGAAGATGTCCCAGGTCACATAACAGCCCTCGACCCGGTCGGGTTCGGCCTCGCCGAGGATGGTATGCCGGGTGGTCATGCTGGTGATGGCGGCGACGGATGAGAAGGACCGGTTCTGCTCCCGGTAATCGTAGAGATCGTACCCGGAAACGTTGGGACCGATGTTCCCGCTGAAGGTCGAGCGACCCATGACGATCCGGTCGGGCTCGTGATAGGGCAGCTCCCGGAACATGACCGCGTTCAGGGTGCTGAACATGGCCGTGTTGGCGCCGATGCCCACGGCCAGGGTCACGATAATGGTCAGCGTGAACCACGGCCGTTTCTTCATGACACGCAGGGCGTAATTGATGTCGTTGAGCAGGTTCTGGATCATGGTCGGATTGTCCTCCGCGTTCGTTCCCGGACACCATCTTCGAGGAGAAGACGGTACCTCCCCACGCGGGAACATATCGTACGGGCCACAAGGGTAGTAGTATGTTCACCTGGCAATTTATACGCGGATCCGGTTCGGAGCGGTTGGGAATAAATGCAACAACTTTGCTGAATACTGACTCGCCCCGGCCTGCGCGACCGATTCATTCCGGCGTGCGCGGCAGAGTGGCGCAA
>CAYSYY010000250.1:0-5783 GCA_964435265.1 uncultured Gemmatimonadota bacterium | reverse complement strand
CCGGTGCCTACCTGACAGCAGGAGCGTTTACTCCGGCCGATCAGCAGGAAGTCGGTGAGATCGGCTCGCTGGTCAGCGCGTTCAGTCTCCAGACCTGGGACGGAAAGACCTTCACCGAATCCGACCTCAAGAACAAGGTGACCATCATCGCCTTCTGGTATCCGACCTGAGGGGGCTGCCGTGTGGAGTTGCCACACATCCAGACCATGTACGAGAAGCTGCACCCCGAACACCCGTATTTCCAGGTTCTGGCAGTGGAGATCAACAACGACCGGGACGGCGCCGACGCCTTCATCGCCCAGCACGGCCTGACCTTCATCTTCGCCTCGGCCGATCGGGCCTTCGTCGGCGAGAAATTCAACACGGCCTACTACCCGAACACCTTCATCATCGGACGCGACAGCCGGATCAAGCAGCATCACGTGGGTTTCCGCGACAGCGATGCGGAGAACCTGGAGAGGGAGCTGCTGGCCGAACTCGAGAAGCGTTGAGAAGGGCGGCAGCGGGATAGAATCGGTGTCATACCCCCGACGCCGGGGCGGCGGGAAATCCCACTGGGCTACGGAGAATAGCCTGGTGCCTCCCCTCAGGGGTATCGCAGGCCGCGGATCGCCGGTCTGATGCGATAGATCGTAGGCACCATCTCGCCTGTTTCCGGGTCACTGACCGACGCCAGCAGGTATCCTTTCTCGATATTCGCGAAGTCCACTTCAGGCGTGACCGTTGTTCCCAGGAACTCCCCTTCGGGATCGAGCACATAGTACTCGTGGGCGTGGGTTTCATAGGTGCTCGCACCGGTTGGTTCAGGTCTCTTCAACCAGAAATACCCATGGTCGTCGACCGTGGTGTTCACCCAGTGGGCCTTCACTTCCGCGTACCGGGCGTTATCCCGCTGCCGCTCGAGGAATTCAACCGGCACGTTCTCCGTGAAGTCACTTCTAACTCGTGTATCTGCCTGCTCGATTTGCTGGTTGTAGTAAGACCGCACTCGTTCCCGGTCGGCCTGAGTGACAGGTTCATCATCGAGCAACAGCCGTATCCTCCGCTGGTGAGTGCCGTCCAGACGGTAGCAATCGATTTCCGGAGGCAGACCGGTGGAGAGGAAGATCCCCCTCCCGGGTGCATAGAAAGCCTGGGGATCCGGGTCGAACCTGATATTCACGGCTCTCCGGTCGATGAATTCCCGGTTAATAACGATGGGAGTCTCGATAATCGCCAGGGTATCGCCATCAGGTGTCATGGTGCAGTATCCGAAGCTCATTCCGTAGAATCGGTCAGTACGGGCTTCAATGATCCGTTGAATCACACGGGTTCCATCAGGATCGATGATGGCGGAGGCGACGAAGGAACCGCTCCTTGCGTGACTGTAAGTGACGACCTCCTCGAGGGTTCCGTCGGTGTTATAGATGGTTGTGCGCTGCCGATCGGCTGATGGTATCTGCAGCTTTCCATTGATGAGGGAAACAGACATCGGGTAGCGGAATTCCCCCGGTCCGTCTCCTTCCCGCCCGATGCTCCTCAGATACTGCCCATCGAGATTGAAGACCGCGATCCGGTGATTGCTGGAATCGGCGACATAGATGATCCCATCGTCATCGATCGTACAACCCAAGGGACGATAGAGGATCGCTTCCTGATCGGTCGTGTCAGAGCGGATTTCAATAACTTTCTCGTAACTGAACAGGCCCTCCTGATACTTCGGTCCGCCGGCCGTTTCGGCGATCGTCAAGCCATCCTCCTGGAAGACTCGGAATTCATGGGTACTGTTTTGAGGCTTTGCGCACGAGACGAGAACGAGCAACGCCGGAAGCAAACCGATACGATTCATGGTCCACACCTCCGATCTTGTCAGTTCGGATACCGCAGCCCTTCCACAGCCGGAACAATCCGGAAAACGGTGGGAACGCGTTCATCGGTTTCTGGATCCGTCACGATCGCCAGGAGGAAACCATGCTGGATCAAGGCATCGGTCACCGGCGGCCAATCCGTAATCCCCAGGTACTCTCCTTCCGGACTGACCACCCGATAGCGATCGACCGTATTTGCGCGGGCGTTGAAAGGACGCTCCTCGCGCACCTGCAGCCAGAGATGTCCGGCGTCGTCTGATCGGAGCCAATCCCAGCAGGCCTTATCCTCCGGGAACAGGAGGTTCTCTTTGTCGTTCCGGGTGAAGTCATATTCGAAGGTGTCGCCGGTGCGAACGGCGTAGGGCCGGAGGCGCTCGATCTTGTCGTCGTATAGAGCGATCAGACGGTCCCGGTCCTCACGCGTCACCGGTTCCCGTGAGATCCCCAGGCGAATGTCCCGGACGGGATACCCTCTCAGATCGTGGATCAGGAGCAGGGGGCGATTACCGTCCGAGACCGCGATTCGATCGGGCGGGAGAAAGACGATGTGTGGACGCGCGGCATACAGGTAGTCCTCCATGTAGGTTCGAACGCGTCCCTGGAACTGATCGGTGATCTGCTCCCCGCTCACCACAATCGGGGATGCGAGGCAGGCCAAGGTGTCGCCGCCGGGTGATTCGACAATGCAGCTGGCCCTCACATATTTGAATCCGTCCTGGTTCCAATCCTCCCACCAGGTCGCGATGCGCTCACCGGAGGGAGCTTTGAAGTACATGTGATATCCCAGGGCATGCTGCAGATCCTCGAGGTAGAGGTCGAACAGCTCACCGGTTTTCGTGAAGGTCGTCATCCGCTGGCGATGGGCATATCCCGCCGGCACCCAACTGGACGTAACCACGACGCGATCTCCCATCACCTGGACATGAGTCGGATCCTGAAGGTCCCCCGGCCCCTCTCCGGCCCGACCGAATTCGCGCACGAACCGGCCGTCTGATGAGAACACGACAATGCGGTGGCTGCCGGTATCGGGAACGTAGAAGTACCCGTCCGTATCCATCGAGGGAGGATACGGACTCACGAGGTAGGATCGTTCCTCTGAGGGATAGCCCCGGATCTCCAGAACCTTCTCATAGGTAAAGATCTCACCACTGTATCTCGGCCCGCCGCTTGTCTCTGCTATCGTCACGCCGTTCTCCTCGTGGATCCGGAAGGAGTGAGCGGGACTCCCCTCGTCACCTCGCGCACACGAGCACAGAGTGAAAAGCAGCAGAATCGAGACAGGTATACATGGTCGGTTCATATGGTGTAACTCCGCATAATGCCGGCGGGGATAACCTGTGGAGTGACCTCCCGGATAGTAGCAGAGAGAGGAAGGAGTTTGGAATAGGCTCTCTTGAGAGCTACTCGCCGGTTACGGATACCGCAGCCCGGCCACTGCTGGGCGGAGGCGGTAGACGATTGCATGCTCCTCGTCGGTTTCCGGATCGGCCACGATCGCCAGGAGACGTCCCCGGGTGATCGTACCGGCCCGGCAGGGCAGCTCGACCGTGCCGAGATACTCTCCCCGGGGAGAGACGACATGATGGAGCCAGGGCTCGCCGGAGAGCCAGAGCGGATTGGACATGACATCACGTATCCAGAGATATCCGGCGTCATCCACCATGACCGCTCCCCAGTAGCCTCCCCGGTCTGGATAGTGCACCTCGCCGATCGGTTGTGATGATTGACCCCGCAGGGCCGCGAGCTCATCCTGATGCTGCTGGAGTCTCTGCTCGTACCCCTGCCGGATCTCGGCCGTCAGATCCCGTCCCGGCAGGTCGAGCCGGATGATCATGCGGACATCTCCGGTCAGGTCGTACCATGTCAGTTCCGGGCGATCCCCGTCGGTCGCCAGGATCCCCCGGCCGGGTACGAAGCTGGCGGTCGATTGAGCCGCAAAGGGGATCGAGCGGGCACTCCATCCCCCCTCCGGTCTGATGGTGACGAAGGCTTCCTGCACCAGTCCGGTCGAGACCGAGCACACCGTATCCCGATCAGCGGCCGTCAGGATGAGGCAGAGGGAGGCCCGGTACATATAGTCGCCGCGGATATCGGTGCGGCCTGTATTCACGACATATCGCTCGCCCGGCAGCGGCAGGATGAAGGGCACCCAGCCGTAGTCGCGGGTCGGGATGACATCCAGAAGGGTGCCGTCGGTTCCGAACCTGGTCAGCCGCATCTGGTTCTGGTCATACACGATCAGGGTGTCACCCTCGATCGCCTCGAAGCTGGGGAAGGAAAACTCTCCGGGGCCCTCCCCTTTGCCACCGCAGGAGCCGATGAACCTTCCTCCGGCGTCATACCTCAGGATACATGCCCGACCTCGATCCATGAGGTAGTAGCCGCCCGCCGGTCCCATCACGAATCCGGTCGCGTTTTGATACAAGGTTTCTTCCCGGGCGGAATCCTGCTCCAGCCGCTGGATCTCTTCGAGAGAGAAGAGCGGATCGGTGTACTTCGGCCCCCCGGTCGTCTCCGCTACCGTCACGCCGTTCTCCTGATAGGTGCGAAAAACATGAGATGTCGATCCCGATCGGGGAGAGCAGGCGGCGATACCGAGAACGGAAAGGATCCAGATGAGGAACGTCCATCGACCACCCATGATAATGCCTCCAGTTGTGTTTCGGATTTGATTCGGAAGGGCTCGGTGATAACGGGGCATACCTGACTCCACTATTCGATCTCGGCTGAACAACTGGGACAGTAGTTGCAGTTCAGCCGTACCATCTGACCGCAGTGGGGACAGGTTCCGGTCAGTTCGGTCCGGCAATATGGACACACTATAAATTTCGGAGAGACTCTGAGCCCGCACTCCGGGCATATAAGTCCTGCATCGCGGGTTACCAAAGCGTATACGATCCCGCCGAGGAAAGAAGTCGGAAGTGTAAATACGGCCCAGAGAAGAGCATTCAGGCGCCGCGATCGGGCATCGAGATAAACCCAAAGAGGTACGGCAAGGATGATGAAAACGAGTCCTACGTAGTGGATCCAGGCAAAGAGAACCTTCCAGGGTTGCATCGGGGGGAGAGGGGGTCCTTTCCGCAGATAGATATTGAGGGCATAGGATGCCTCGACTTGCGGCGAATCCGGTGCATACGCGGGGTAATGCACCATCTCAGGATCGAACCGGCTCTCGATCAGATTGGGATCCCAGACATTCTCCCCAACCGGCAGATAGAACAGAACGGGACTGGTTGTATGGTGGTGCTCGAATGAATATGGATGGTACCCCAGGGGTGATGGGGGAACATCTTCTTCTGCCAAGAGTCGTGGGCTGACTGCTTTCCATATGAAGGGCGCCGGGGATCGATACGAAGACTGAGAGGTTCCCTTGAATACCACCCGGAACTCGACTGTATGATCCTGGTCCGGGATCCGGTCGCGAAGAGCCTCTTCCATCATTCGGAGATGTTCCTCGACGACAGGTGTGATATCCGGCTGGAATCCCAGACCGTCATGCCGGGATGTATGTGCCGATGGGATGACAGAGATCGGTTCACGTTCTTTGAGCACGGACAAGAGGTTCGTCATGCCGGAGTCGAGGATCTGATCCCGGATCTTGCCGGATTCTCTTCTGTGGTTGAGATGTCTTGCCGATTGGGTGCTCTCCAACCACTTGTTCGCGAATTGACCGCCGAAGAGAAAAACGATTCCCAGAACAAGAACACTGAGTCCCCAGGTGAGTGCGGCTTTCTCATGCTCTCTCATATCTCACGCTCCTGTCGGCGTCGATAACCAGCAACGAGCAAGGGGAGTGAGGTTAGCGTTAGCACAACGGGTACCACGAATACCAGAGGTGCTCGGATGATTCCAAGAGACACTTCGGCATGAAGGATCTGTCCGAATGACGGCAGCGATCCGGGCCAGATGAGAAGTCCTATCGAGGCCGCAGTGCCT
>CAYSYY010000249.1:3654-5795 GCA_964435265.1 uncultured Gemmatimonadota bacterium | reverse complement strand
GCCGCTCGGCCAGGGTGCGTCTGGCGTCCACGGCCGGCTCGTTCCCGCCCCCGGTCGAGCGCTCACCCGCCGCCGGCGCCGCCGGGGGAGCGCCGCCCCCCAAGCGCCCACCCCGGGCCGAACCCCCGCCACCGGAGCCCCCGGTCGAGACACCGGTGAGCTGGGAACCTTCCTGCGAAGCGAACCTGGCCGCGGCGTCCCACGCGATCACGACCCCGCCGCCCTGGATCCAGGCCCGCAGGGCGGCGAGGCCGCTCTCGCCCAGATCGCCCGCATAGGACCCGCCGGGCAGGATCAGCACATCGTAGTCGTCGAGATCGGTCCGGCCGAGCCGTGACGCTTCGATATTGGTGAAATCGAACCAGGGATAGTGCTGGTCGAGGAAGTGCCACGCTTCTCCGAATCCGCCGTCGCCTCCCGCCGCCACGGCGATCCGCGGCTTGCGGAGCGGGTGGTAGGTGCCCGACCCGAGGTCGCGGCCTTCCTCCACCAGACCGGTGGCGATGGGGTAGGCCGTCACCCCTCGGGCCGCGGTCACCTCGGTGATACTCTGCGCCAGATCTTCCGGGTTCCTGAAGCGGGGGATGACGAAGGTGCCGGGAGGGTATGCCCGGCCGCCCGAGGTGAAGGCCTCGCCGGCCGAATGGACCGTTACGCCCCGGTTGAGCAGATCCACAGCCGCCACCAGGGCACTCGTCCCCTCGTAAGGGATCGCCCACCCGTATCCGGCCGCCCCCTCCCCGACCCCGCCGCTGCGGGCCGGCGGGGCCACGACCGGGGCCGTCCCGCCCGCCGGCAGTTCGAGCAGGGTATAGGCCTCGACATTATGGACCAGCGGCAGGGACCAGCCGGAGAGATCGTAGAAGCTGGTGTCCTCCAGGGTGGGATTGGGCTCGAGCAGCATCTGGACCGCCACCCCCTTGGGCTGCCCCGCCGCCACGAGGTAGGTTCCGGCGGGGAACTCGTGGGTACCCCCGGCGGGGTGGATGCCGTACCCCGAGCCGACCCGGGCCCGGAAGGATGACCGGGCCGCCGTCACCTCGATACCGTTGCGGATCAGGAGCTGGACCAGACGGTCGGCGTTCCAGGGATCCGTCCCCGGCACCAGGGCGTATCCCTTAACCTCACCCCGCCCCAGATCGAGGGCGTGCCGGAAGAAGGCGAGGAAGTCGGTGAGCCGCTCGCGCCGCTTCTCCGCGGTCGTGCGCAGGGTGGCCATCGAGGTCGTGAAATGACCGTGGGCCCGCTGTTTCAGGGTATGCACGGTGCCGTCGTCGCGCCGGATCGCGATGCCCACCCCTCCGCCACCCCCCTGCTCGTACGTCATCCCGATCGCCCCCATCATGCTGGGCCACGAATCGCCGTAGGCGGGGTAGTACATGTCGAAGCCGATCTTCGTGTAATACGGCCACCCGAAGGCGTCGAAGGCCGCCGCGTTCCCCTCCCCGTAGATCCGCTGCCACTTCATCACCACCTCGGGGATGGCGTCGTGGACCGGCGTGGCGGCGGGGAAGAAGAAATAGGAATCCCCCCCCATCTCGTGGAAGTCGACGTGGACTACTGGATTCCAGGTCAGGTACGCCGCCAGCCGCTGCCGCGTTTCGACCTGGGTCTGCCAGGCCCAGTCCCGGTTGAGATCGAAGTAGTAGTGGTTCGAGCGCCCCCCCGGCAGGCTCCCCGAGCGTTCCCACGTATTCGGATCATCGTTGACTCCACTTCCCTGCCGGATCACGAAGTCGTGCACGAACCGGTCGCGACCATCGGGGTTGAGCAGCGGATCGAGGCAGACCACCAGCTCGTCGAGGATCCGGCGGGTGACCGGGTCGGTGCCCGCGGCGAGCTGGTAGACGGTCAGGATGGCCGCTTCGGTCCCCGCCGATTCGCTCCCGTGGACGTTGTAGGAGAGCCAGGCGATGGCCGGGCTGTCGGCGATGATGGCGTCGAGCCGGGCGCGGGGGACGTCGCGGGGATCGGCCAGCGCCGCCATGTTGGACCGGATCTCTTCGAGCCGGGCGTGGTTGCCCGGGCTGGTGATGATGAGCAGCAGCAGCTCGCGCCCCTCGTTGGTCCGGCCGTAGGAGGTCATCATCACCCGATCGCTCGCCGCCGCAACGGCCTCCAGATAGGCCTGCAGACGGTGA
>CAYSYY010000249.1:0-3644 GCA_964435265.1 uncultured Gemmatimonadota bacterium | reverse complement strand
CCAGGTATAGGCGTCACCTATACGGTACCCGAGGAACTCCGCCGGGGTCGGGATGGCGGGATCGTAGGTTCCCCCCGGGAACCAGTCGAATCCTCCACTCTGCTGGGCCTGGAGCGGCAGGGCCAGGAACAGAACGGTCAGGAACAGGATCGGAGCGCGCTTCATGGGGACATCCTCCGTCACGGCGTGACATGGGGCCGGTGCGACGGGCGGCGGCAACCCGGTCTTGCCATCCCACCACCCGCTGCGTACCTTATCTACAGCAGACTGCGGTCTGCAATTCAAGCCGTGTCCGCATCAGACGACGGGCGGACCCGGCTTTTTGTTTGTCCACGGAGAGCGGGCGCGTGAAGCCGCACCGGCCGTTTCCGTCGTACAGCGGAACGTATCTAGCCGCATGTACGGGTAACGACCTGCACGGGCCTCCAGACACCACCGTCCGTTTTGTGTCGGAATCCGGGAGTATGATGTCGATGGAGACAATCCAGCAGGGCCGTCGGGCGCCCGACGGGGCGCGCCGTGCGGCCTTTCCTGTAAGAGGCGAGGTGATCCGCGAGATCATGAAGGCGACCTACCTTGATCGTCTCAAACCGAGAGGGACGGTACTCTTCCTCCTGATCTCCCTCATGGCCATCGGTCTCATCCTCCAGCACCAGGAGATCACCCGGCTGCGCGATTTCTCCCGGGTACAAGCCGACATGCTGGCGGGGCAGCAGGCGTGGGCCACCCGGGCGGCCTCACATCTGGATCTGATCGGCCGGTACGGGATCCCCTACCGCTACCTCGAAACACTGGCCGCCGAATGCGAGCGGCACAGTCTGGATCTCGAGTTCATGGTCGCCCTGATGCAGGTCGAGAGCCATTTCAATCCCAACGCCCAGAGCAACCGCGACGCCTACGGACTGATGCAGGTACGCTTCCCCACCGCCCAGGACCTGGACCCGGCGCTGGAATCTTTCTGGCAACTCTATGATCCGGAGAGGAACATCCGGCTGGGGGCGGAGTACTTCCGCCACCTGCTCGACCGGTACGCCGGCGATTACCGCATGGCCGCCCTGGCCTATAACCGCGGGCCGTCCCGGCTCGACGGCGAGCTCATGGTCGAGGGCGATATCTCCGACCTTTATTACCGCCGCATCCGTCAGGCGGGTATCGTCGACTGACACCGCCTTCCAGTTAATACTCCTGGCCCGCCACCGACGCACCCTCCGTTCCGGGGATCCCGGTGTTCTCACAACCAGCCGTGCTCCCGGTACCAGGACACGGTGTCGCGGATCCCCTCCCCGATCTGAATCGCGGGCTGCCACTCCAGCTCGCGCTGCGCGGCGGAGACGTCCACGATCCAGAACCTCTGGCTGAGATCGCGCAGGCGGGCGAGAGTGAGCACCCGTATGCCCAGACCCAGGCTCAGGAGCAGTTCGTTGAACAGGGTGACGGGGTAGAGGAAGAGGGGCGGGACGACGACCGGAACGAGGCGCCGGTCGAGCGCCCCTCCGATCAGTCTCTGGATATCCCTCATCCAGTAGGGCTCGGGATCGGCGGCGAAATAGGTCCGGCCCGCGGCCGCCTCGATCCGCCCGGCCCGTTCCAGCAGATCGACCAGATCGTGGACGTGGATCAGGCTCGAGCGGGTGTCCCCCGGGACCCGCGGGGCCAGGCCGCGCCGGGCGTATCTGAACAGGGTATAGAAATCGTTTTCCCACGGACCGTAGACGGCCGCCGGCCGCACGATCGTGACGGGCAGCGACGGAGGGGCCTCGACACGGCAGATCCGCTCGGCCGCCAGCTTGCTCACCCCGTAAGGTCCCACCGGCCGGGGCTCGGTCTCTTCGATGAGCGGCTCACCGTGGGGTGACGGACCGACCGCGGCCAGACTGGAAACGAACACGAAGCGCTCGATACGCCCCTGTTCGACACAGGCCTGCAGCAGGGTCCGGGTTCCGTGGACGTTGGCGTGCTCGAACTGGGTCCGGCTGCGTCCCCGGGTGATCCCCGCGAGGTGGAAGACGAGCTCCACGCGATCGAGCGCCCGGGCCAGGCCGGCGGGATCGGTAAGGTCGCCGAAAGCGTATTCGATCGGCGCCGCTTCCAGCGGATCGAGGTTCGAGGTCCGGCGGACGAGTCCCCGGACCCGGTATCCCCGGGCCAGCAGGTAGCGGCAGAGATGGGAACCGATGAACCCGTTGGCTCCCGTGACCAGCGCGTGTCTCATGCTGCCGACTCCCGGGATCTGCCCCCCGACTCCTCGGATGGTCGATGGTACTTCCGGACGCTTTCCGGAACATGGAACAAGGTGCTTCGCTCCGGCGACGATATTCCCTACAATCAGTTGCCGGTATTAACCGTGTCCGCCGGCCGATGTGAATGTACACGGCCGGGGGACACGGACACCACCCCCAACCGGGCCCGCCGGACAGAACGAGAGGGAGATGGATCTTTTCAAGAAGTGCTTTGCCTGGAAAGACTGGAAAGTCGCCCAACAGCTCGGGTACTACCCCTACTTCACCGCTATCGAAAGCGAGGCCGGGGCTGTCGTCACCATCGGCGGCAAACGCATGATCATGCTCGGGTCGAACAACTACATGGGCCTGACCGGTCATCCCGAGGTCAAAGAAGCGGCCATCGCGGCCATCCGCCAGTACGGCTCGGGATGCACCGGGTCCCGGTTCCTGAACGGCACCCTCGACATCCATGTGGAACTCGAGGCGGCTCTGGCGTCGTGGCTGGGCAAGGAAACGGCGCTGGTGTTCTCGACCGGCTTCTTCGTCAACCAGGGGGTCATCTCCGCCCTGGTCGGCAAGGACGATCTCTGTTTCTCCGACCGTCTCAACCACGCCAGTATCGTCGACGGGAGCCGGATGGCCATTGGGGAGACCGAGCGGTACCGGCACAACGATCTCGTCGAACTGGAACGTCTGCTCCAGAAGGCACCCCCGGAGGCCGGCAAGTTCATCGTCTCCGACGGCGTCTTCAGTGCCGAAGGGACGGTCGCCGATATCGCCGGGCTCTGCACCCTCGCCCGCCGCTACGGGGCCCGCGTCATGATCGACGAGGCCCACGCGGTCGGGGTCTACGGACCCGAGGGACGGGGGGCGTCGGCCGAGCAGGGCCGGCTCGATGAGGTGGATCTCGTCATGGCGACCTTCTCGAAATCATTCGGCGGGCTCGGCGGTTTCGTGGCCGGACCGTACGAGGTCATCATGTGGATCCGGCACAAGGCCCGGCCGATGATCTTCTCCGCCAGCCTCCCTCCCGCCTCGGTCGCCAGCGCCCGCAAGGCGCTGGACATCATCCGCAACGGCGACGACCGGCGCGAGGCGATCTGGCGGAATGTCGCCCACTGGCGCACCGGGCTCCAGGAGCTGGGCTTCGATACCGGCCGGTCCACCAGCCAGATCGTCCCGATCTTCATCGGCGACGACATGGTCTGTGTGAAGTTCTGGAAGGCCCTGTTCAAGGAGGGCGTCTTCACCAACGCCTTCATCCATCCCGCCACTCCGCCTGGCAGCGCCCTGATCCGCACCTCGCTCATGCCGACCCACACCATTGAGATGCTCGATCAGGCCCTCGAGACCATCGGCCGGGTCGGACGGAAGATGAAGTTCATCGGATGAAGCGGAGCTGAGGGGAGGCGGCGGGCACCC
>CAYSYY010000248.1:0-5828 GCA_964435265.1 uncultured Gemmatimonadota bacterium | reverse complement strand
CGTACAAGGCGGTGCTGCCGGGGATCCAGGGGGTGCAGGCCCGGCTGCGGGTGACCGGAGTCGCGGGAGCGGAGGAGTGGATGCACGTCGTGGGGGTGGTTGGTGACGAGGTGCAAAGCGAGACTGAATCTGCCCGACTCGAACGGATATATATTCCGGTGGAACAGGCCGATCCGACCAGCATGTTTCTGATGGTGGCCAGCGACGAAACACCGGCCGCCCTCGCGCCGCGCCTGCGGGAGGCTCTGCGCCAGGCCGATCCCGCTCTGCCGCTCGTTTCCTCCTTCCTCGCCTCGCCCATCTTCCGGGCCGACGAGATGCTTGCCTATGCCGGCCGGTTCTTCGAAACAACCGGCATCCTGGCCCTGCTGGGCAGCCTCGGGGGACTGGCTGTCGCCCTGGTGGGGATCTACGGAGCTCTCTCGTACTACGTCCGGCGGAGAACCCGTGAGATGGGCGTGCGGATCGCCGTCGGGGCCGGTCGCCGCGAGATCGTGCGGGAGATCATCGGTCGGGGTTGGCGCCAGATCGCACCGGGCCTCGTAGCCGGCCTGATCATCGCGTGGCTCGTCTCGCCGCTCTTCGGCGTGTTCCTGAGCGGCGTCGATCCTCACGGGCCTGGGATGTATGTCGGGGCTGCAGGGTTCTACCTGCTGATCAGCCTGACGGCGCTGCTCCCTCCGGCCCTGCGGGCCGCCACTGTTGACCCCGCCCGGGTCATGCGGGAAGAGTGAGCGGTTCGCCCGGCCGGCGGTTGCCTCAGACGTCCAGCCCCACCGAGCGCATGAGGTCCAGGGCGTTGCCGCGCTCGAGAATGCCGGGGCGCACCCGGTAGTCGAAGAAGAGCTCCCCGGCGCGCAGTTCGTCCCGGAAGTGCATGTTCACGACCCGCCCGTCCATCTCCCCGGCCACCCGGGTGAGCGCCAGATCGTGGGTAGTCACCAGGCCGATCGCGCCGGCGCCCACCAGGCTGCGCACGATCGCCGCCGAACCCACCCCCCGGTCGTGGGAGTTGGTCCCGTGCAGGATCTCGTCGAGCAGGAAGAGCAGGGGGCGATCGCCCCGGGCCAGGTCGAGGAGCTGTTTGAGCCGGCTGATCTCGGCGTAGAAGCGGGAGCGCCCCGCCTGCAGAGAGTCTTCGAGACGGATGGTGGCGCCGATCGCGAGGGGGGAGAGGCGCAGGCGCCGGGCCCGCACCGGGGCGCCGGCGAAGGCCAGGACGGCGTTGATGCCCACGGTGCGCAGCAGGGTGCTCTTGCCGCTCATGTTGGAACCGCTCACCACCCACGCCCGGATCTCGGCGTCGAGGCGGACGTTGTTGGGCACGCAGTTGGATTCGGGAAGCAGGGGGTGCCCCAGGTCGTCGCCGGCGTAAACCGGTCCGTCATCAGCCAGCTCGGGCCAGGGATCACCCGGGTGTTCCCAGGCGTAGGAGGCCAGCGCGCAGAGCACCTCGTACTCCCCCAGCGCCTCGAGCCAGCGCCGGATCGAGGGGCCGGCTTCGAGCCGCCAGGCCTCGATCGCCAGGGCGAAGTGCAGCGGCCACATCAGGAACCAGGCAACGGGCGCGAAGAGCATGTTCCGGCTCGCATCGAGCCACTGGATGAGCTGGTCGAGGCGCCGGATGGCGCGCGAGGCGGTGAGCCCGCCGGCGGAGAAACGGGCGGTGAGCGCGCGGAGCCGGGGTGAGGTGACGGGATAGGATTCCAGGCGCCGGAGGGTCAGGGCGAGCACGCGCAGCTCCCGGCGGGGCTCCTCCAGGGCCTGGATCGACTTCTGGATCTGGTAGCCCTTGAGACTGAAGAGACCCCAGAGAGCCAGAAGGAAGAGCCAGAAGGGGAGCGGGCCCCAGATCGCCAGGGCCCAGAGCACGAGCGAGGCCAGGAGCCCGGCCGAGCCGATGAAGGCGCACAGTCGCAGAACGAGCGTGGTGAGCGGCGAGAAGAACGGCGGCGCCTCCCCCCAGGCGGTCAGTCGGGCCGGGTCGATGAGGGAGCGGATCCCGCCCCCCTGTATGGCCAGCTCCTCGCGCAGGTCGAGATCGGGGCGCAGCTCCTCGACCGCCTCCTGGCGCTCGATGATCTCCGCGGTGTCGGCGGGGGCGCGCAGCCAGCGGGCCAGGGCTTCCTCCCCCGCCCGGGTGCGGGCGGTGCAGAGCAGTTCGAAGAGCGAGGCCGGTCCGAAGAGATCGAGGTCGGCGGCGTAGGGGTGATCCTCGGAGAGGAAAGCGGTGCCGGGTATCCCCTTCCCCGGCCAGGTGTGATCGAGCCGGCTCAATCCGCGCTCATAGAACTCCGCCTGCAGGGCGGCCAGCCGGCGTCCGCGCTCGCTCCGGGCATGGACCACGACGAGGCTCAGGAAGAAGGCTGCGGGCAGGAAGAGCCAGTTCGCCGAGACGGCGGGGGAGGTCAGGGTGACGACGGCCAACGCCAGACCGGCGAAGGCGACCGCCAGACGCAGGTTGGCGATGCGATCGAACCGCCGGTTCAGGACCGCGAGACGTTCACAAGCCCGGGCGGCCCGGGCGCTGTAGGTCTGGTGTGGGGTACGGTCGGTGTCGTTCACGCGGCCTCGCTTCCTGTGGCTTGAACCGGACCGGGGATGCTCATCCCCCGTGCTGCAGGGAACCCGCGCCCGGCCGAAGGATTCTTCCCAGCATACGGAAGATAGTCCGGCGGGGCTGCATCTATTCTTCCCGCATGAAACGCGAGTACCGAATCGGCCCGAGAAAAGTGACCAGGAAACAACGGAAGGAGCCGGGGATTCACCGCATGGGTGTTATCTGAGTCGTTACATCCCCCAGAGCCATCGCGGTAACCTTCTTCTCGAGCGGAAAAGTATGTTCACCGGCGTGGATCACATACAGTCTGGACAAGCTCAGGTCGGTGAGAGCGTGACGCATTGATTTGGTCATTGTGGGAGACACGGTTCGCTTGAACTCGAAGCCCCATCTCTGCCGACCGCGGATAGCCAGCAGATCGAGCTCGGCGCCGGCATAGGTAGCCCAGTAGTAACACTCCTCTCTGCGCAGCTGTGCCAGACGCAGAACTGCCTCGATCCCGAATCCCTCCCATGAAGCTCCCAGCTTGGGGTGCATTTCAATATCTCTCTGAGATTCCAGATTCAGGAGGGTATGCAGGAGACCGCTATCCGACAGATAGACCTTCGGTGCCTTCACCTGACGCTTGCTGATATTCTCGTGATACGCCGGCAGCACTCTGACGACATATATGGCCGTCAGGATATCGTGATAGTTCCTGATGGCGTGATCCGAGACACCGAAGGAGCGGGCGAATTCCGAGTAGTTCCAGGTCTGACCGTGATAGTGGGTCAGCATCGACCAGAATCGATGCAGGGTCGTTGAGGCGACAGCAAAGCCGAGCTCACTGACATCCCTCTCGAGGAATGTCTTGATCAAGTTTCTTCTCCATGCACTGCTGGCCTTATGCGAAGCGGCCAGATATGAACGCGGATAACTCCCTCTGACCCAGAGTCGGTTGAGGTTTTCAATCCCGACTTCATCAACACTGAAACCCTGCAACTCGTAGTATGCAATCCGACCCGCCAGACTCTCTGAGCTCTGCTTCAACAGGGCAGGTGAGGCGCTTCCCAGGATAAGGAAACGAGTCGCGGGTCTGCGCCTGTCCGCCAAAACACGCAGTATGGGGAATACCTCGGGAAGTCTCTGGATCTCATCAAGAATGACAAGGCCCTCGAGGTTCTGCAGAATCAAAAGTGGATCTGCCAGTCGAGCAACTTCAGCGGGATTCTCCAGGTCGAAGAATGCAACCGGTCCCTTCCAGAGCCGGGCTATCTCCCGGGCAAGGGTTGTTTTACCGACCTGACGGGCACCCGTGACGGCGACTATCCTGTTTCGCTCGAGCAGGCTCCTGATTTCTCGGATGGTTCGTTTTCTGGGAATCATGCCGCAGAGAATACCTTGAATATTCAACCATATCAATTGAATATTCAAGGAAAGTGTGCCGGCGGGCCCCGCCGCTGCGGGAGGAGGTGATCGCGGGGCCGGCGCTCAGATCGTCTGCGGCTGACGCACCTTCTCGCCCGGGTGGAAGATGCGCAGCAGCGGCGGCAGGACGAAGATGGTGGCCAGGAAGCACATCCCGACGCCCATGAAGAGGACCCGCCCGAAGCTGGCCATGCCGCGCATCTTGTAGAAGGCCACGTTCCCGAATCCGATCATGGTGGTGAGCGAGGTGAGCAGGATGGCTTTGCCGACCAGCCGGAAGGTGCGGCCGGTCCGATCCCCCCCGGCCCCCTCCTCTCGGTAGCGGTGCAGGGCGTGCACCCCGTCATCGATGCCGATCCCCAGGATGATGGGGGTGGCGATGAAGTTGATGTAGTTGTACTTCTCGCCGATCAGGTACATGAGCCCCAGCATGCCCAGCGCGCCCGTGACCAGGGGCACCATCGCCAGCAGTCCGACCGGGCCGTGGAAGTGGATCATGAGCAGCAGCATGATGACCGTGATGGCCAGCAGCACGGCCTTGCGTCCGTCGGCGATCGTCTCGTCGATCATGACGAGGAATAGCTTTTCGGTACTGATCACGGAGGGATCGACGGTTTCGGTCTGGAGTGTGAAGCGTTCGAGCTGCGGTTTGTCGAAGAGATAGCCCCGCGGCACGATGTGGACGAGGTAGTCGTCACCCTGTTTCGGCACGAACATCCGATGGAGAACGAGCGGGATATCCTCCTCCTGGACCGGTTCCGGATCAGACATGCTCACCAGGTCGGCGTGCATCTGCTCGGCCCAGGCTTCGGCGTATGGCGCGAAGGCGTTGTCGTCGACGCCGTCGGCCAGGCGCCGCGAGAGGGTGGGGAGGATGGCGGCGGGATCCACCTCGCCGGTTTCGGAATCAACCCCGGTCACCTCGTCGATGGCCTGCACGATACGGTCGAGCCCGGCCGTGTAGGCCAGGTTCGACATCAGATCGAGGTTGTCCCAGAGCCGCTCGATCTCGGCGGCGAGCACGGCCCCGTCGCCCGGCTGCCAGGCGGGCAGGCGACGGGCGAGGGTGCGGGTGCGGAACGCCTCGAGCCGGGGGGCGTACGCGGCCACCCGGTCGGCGGGGGGGAGGTAGTCGCTGATCGCGTTCACCTCGGCCACGTCGGGCAGATCCTCGAAGGCGTCCTTGAGCCGCCGGCTCTCCTCGATCGAGGCGGCAGTGATCCAGGCGGCGTGATCAGAGGTGCCGAAGCGCTGCGGGATCTCGTGCTGCAGCTCGACACTGCGCAGTCCCTTCGCTTCCAGATTCAGGAAGTCGTATTCGAAGGCGGTTTCGCGGCTGGCCCAGAACGAAGCAGCCGCAATGATGAGGGTGATGCCCAGGAAGAGAGCGGGGCGCCGCCAGCCCGCCTCGGCCACCGTGCCGATCCAGCCGTAGCCGTTGCCGGCGAGCAGGTCCCGGGTTCCGGCCGAGGGATCGCCGCCCTTCTTCAGGATGCGCCGCTCCCGCATCACCAGCAGGGTGGGCAGGAGCAGGAAGACGGCCAGCATGGTGAGCAGGATCCCCAGTCCGGCGGAGAGGCCGAACTCGTGGACGCCGACCGTTTCGCCCACCATGAGGGTGAAGAAGGCCAGTGCCGTCGTCAGACCGCCGGTGATCACACCTACCCCGCTGCCGCCGAGGGTGCGCCGCAGGGCTTCCTCGATCTCGACGCCGGCGTCGCGCTCCTGCCGGAAGCGAGTCACCAGGTGGATCGAGAAGTCGATCCCCAGCCCGAGCAGAACCAGGGCCATCATGGCGGTCATGATGTTCACGCTGCCAAAGAAGATCATGATGGCGCCCTGGGTTCACAGGACCCCGACG
>CAYSYY010000247.1:0-5832 GCA_964435265.1 uncultured Gemmatimonadota bacterium | reverse complement strand
CGGCCAGGTCACGATCTATTATCTGCAGGGTGCCCTCCACCGTTTCGTGCCCTGAACCCCCTTCGCGGACCCGGTTCGGTTCGAGGTAAGTGCTGGAATCCATCTCGACGATGAAGAGCTTCCCGTGCCGGGCGATCGACGCCGGCAGAGTACGGTAACCGCCGTCGCCGCCCACGCCCCGGGCCCGTCCCAGCCAGTTGCCGGCCCCGTCGATGATGTCGCTCTCCCAGTTCTGCTTCCCGGGGATATTGGATCGCTGGTAGCTGTAGGGGCAGGCGATGAAATCGATATCGGCGCTTTCGAGCACCTCCTGCGGGGCCAGGTGCCCGGCCTCCTGGATGCAGATGTTCTCCAGCAGGTAGAAGGCGCCGCAGAGAACCCGCCGTCCGGTGCTCTCCTTCACCACGCTGGCGAAATACAGGATGGTCTCGGCAGTGACCTCGTGGAAGCGCCGGTACCAGTTCATGGCGGCCTGCTCCCGGGCGGGGTCGCGCAGAAGCCCGGCGGTGGTCTCGAGACGCGCTTCGGCCGGCGGCGGCGGCCCGCAGATCGCCCGCATCGGCTCGCTGTAGTCGGGGAGGTAGCGGGGGCCCTGGTAGTGCCACTCGCCGTTCAGGGCTCCGGCCACCTGGTAGCCGATCATACGGGCGGCCAGCGGGGATGACTCCATGGATCGCAGGAAGGCATCGAGCATCTGGCCGGTGTCGGCGCGCCAGATCCCCGAAGCCAGGGAAACGTCGTACAGGTCACCCAGACCGTTCCAGTTCAAGCCGCCCTCGCCGATCAGTTCGGGGCGGTCGTACTCGTCCGCGGGGTAGGGCAGTCCGTAGGAGATCAATTCGCCGGGATGGGCGACCTTCCACCAGTGGGGAGGATCCAGGTGCAGTCTCGGCAGGAACCAGGCGTCGGGTTCGATCGTGAGCAGGGTGCCGAAGTAGGCCTCGATCCACTCCCAGTCATATCGGCCGGCTCTGAGCCACCCCTCGCTCAGCCCGATGAGGGGTGCGAAGAGCCTGATGCCGGCGTCGGAGTAGCCGTGGAGGGTTTCGAGCAGCGCCACGCTCAGCGCCATCAGGGGGTAGCGCTCCTCCCCGTTGACGAAGAGCCGCGGTCCGCCGCGCTCGTCCCGGATCTCGGCGTGGGCCAGGTCCTCGTCGGCCAGCCGGTCGATGGCCTGCCGGACCGCGCGGCTCACCTGATCGTCGCCCGTAAGACCGGATCGACCCACGATGCCGTCGGCCCTCACCCGCCAGGGCAGGAGAGCGGCGGCGCTCCCCGCGATCCCGAGCGCTTTCAGGGCGCTGCGTCTCTGCACCGTGTACTCCTCTCCCCGGCCGGCCGGCGGCCGGTCTCATCCACCTGTTCAGTGTACCGGCGATGTGGTAGGGAGTTCCAGTCAAGAGAGGCGGGATGTGTTCCCCGCTGTTCTGCAGCGAGCGGTTGAGTCTTCTCATGAATCGGAGCGAGCGCAACCGTGCTCCCCGCTGGTCGCCGCCTCCATCCTGCTCTATCTTCAGAACGGGATCAGCGCTGGAACGGGATCAGCGCCAGAACGGGATCAGCGCCGGAACGGGATCAGCGCTGGAACGGGATCAGCGCCGGAACGGGATCCGCCCCGATACCTCGGAACCACGGGAGTCTGTTATGGAGCGACGCCGGTTCTTCTCTTCAGTGGGCGGCTTCGCGGGGGGCGCCCTGCTGCCCGCAGCCGCGGCGGATCGGAGGGCCTGTCTCGACGGCGCCCGGTTAAGGGAGCGCCTGCAGGATCTCGATCCCGACGGGGCGCGCTACTGGCGGCTCATCCGCGGACAGTTCCTCTTTCCCGAAGACTACACCTATCTCAATACCGGTGGTCTCGGCGCCTCTCCCCTGACGGTGATCCGGACGGTGAAGGAGAGGAGCGACGCCGAGGATACCTATCCGGCCGCCGGGCACGATCTGGACGACTGGTGGGCGATCAAGGAGGCGGCCGTCCCGCTCTTCGGCTCCGGTTGCGCGAAGGAGGAACTCGCCTTCACCAGCACGGCGACCGAGGGGATCAACATCGTTCTGAACGGTCTGCCGCTGGGGCGGGGGGACGAGGTCATAACCTCGACTCACGAACACCCGGCCCTGAACATCCCGCTGCTTAACCTGCTGCAGGAACGCGGAATCGTGATCCGCACCTTCGAACCCGATCGCGAACGCGGGGCCGGGAATGTGGAACGGATCGAGGCGCTGATCAACCGGCGCACGAAACTGATATTCATCAGTCACATCACCTGCACCACCGGGCAGGTCTTTCCGGTCGAGGCGATCGGCCGTCTGGCCCGCGATCGCGGCCTCTGGTACGCACTCGACGGGGTTCAGGCGGTCGGCGCCATGCCCCTCGATATCCCGGCCACGGGTGCCGACTGCTGTGCGATCAGCTGTCACAAGTGGCTCCTGGGCCCGCGCCGCACCGGGATCCTCTACGTGCGCCGGGGGATGTGGGAGACGGTGCGGCCGACCGTGGTGGGGGCCTATTCTGACCGCCTGACCGATCTCGAGGCCCGACACCTGGAACTGCAGGATTCGGCCCAGCGGTACGAATACGGCACCCAGAACGATGCGCTGTTCTACGGAGTGGGCGAGGCGATCGACTTCATCACGGCCATCGGGCTGGAGCGGGTTCACCGCCACAACTGCGAGCTCGCCGAAGCGTTCGTGGCCGGGCTGGCGCGGATCCCGGCGGCCGAGCTGCTCTCGCCCGCCGAGGCCGAACACCGCAGTGCCATGATCACCTTCCGGCTGGCGGGGACCGACTACCGTGATGTCTGTACCGCTCTGGGCCGGGCGCGCTTTCGGGTGCGGCCGGTCGGGGAGGCGCATCTGGATGCCGTCCGCGTCTCCTTCCACGTCTATAACAACGCCGCCGAGGTCGAGCGGCTGCTCGCCGAAATGGCCGGGATCGCCGCCGGCTGAGCGCAGGGTGAGTGAGGAAGCCGAAGGAAACAGAGGGAAGACGGACGATGACGATCCATGAAGCGCTGGGCAGCATCACGACCATCCTGGTCCCTGCCGACGCCCCGCCGGTGTTCGCTGCCGCGGCGGAGCTCCTGGCCGATGCGATCGGCGCGGAGGTCCGGGCCGGAGGCGTCGCACCGGGAACCGGGCGGCCCGAGGCGGGAGTGTTCGCCGTCCTGCCGGGGTCGGGGGGGCAGGGGGGGCGGAAGGAGCTGGAAGGGCTGAAAGGGCGGGAGGGGCAGAGATCGCCGGAGGGACAGGAAGGGCGGGAGGATCAGGGGGAATGGGAGTCCTCCGGTGTCTATCTGCAGCTCACCTCCGACGGCGCCGGTTCAATGCGGCCTTCGCACGACCGCTACCTCTACGGCTTCACCCGCTGGTTGCTGCAGCAGTCGGGAATACGCGAGGTCGCCGAACTCGCGGCGGGGAAAACCTTCAGGCCGGCCTTCCGGTGGCAGCGGAGCGTCTACGATTTCTTCCTGGCCCAGGAGGGACGGATCCAGACGGGGCTCGACCGTGAGGCCTGTCTGCGCCGGCTGGCCGGCAGCGGCGGCACCCACGTCGAGGTGAACGCTCTAGCCTACCCGATGGGACTCGAAACGGGGCCGAAGGGCGAGATCTACCCGATGTTCTATACCTACTGCCCCGCCCTGGATCAGTTCGTGTCGAGTGAACTCAACGACGGGCTCTATCCGCGCTGGTATCTCGAAGCGAACCTGGCCCGCCTCAAGGAGAACGCCCGCCTGGCGGTGCGGTACGGCCTGGAGCCGGGATTGCTCTGCTTCGAGCCCCGCTCGGTGCCCGAGCGGTTCTTCGAGCGCTATCCCATGTTGCGCGGTGCCCGGGTGGACCACCCCTTCCGCAGCTTCCAGCCGCGCTTCAACCTGACCATCACCCACCCGCTGGTGCGCGACCACTACGCCGACCTGGTCCGTCGGCTGTTGCGGGAGGTCCCCGAGCTGGCCTACCTCGCCGTCTGGACCAACGACAGCGGGGCGGGCTTCGAGTACACCAGATCGCTCTACGTGGGCCGCAACGGCGGTGCCTACCTGATCCGGGAGTGGAAGGACGATGACGAGATCGCCCGGGCGGCCGGGGAGAACGCCGTGCGCTTCCTGCGGGTTCTGTGCGAGGCGGGGCGGGAGCTGAATCCGGACTTCCGGGTTCTGACCCGCCTGGAGTCCTTCTACGGCGAGCACGAGACCGTGTGGGCGGGACTGGCCGACGGCCTCGAGGTGGAGACGGCCTCGCTGGTGGCCCGGGGATGGGAGATGCCCTACCATCACCCGCGCTACCCCGACATCCACGCCGTAAATGGCGGCAGCATCTACCAGGCCGGATTCGATGCCGGTGAGCAGGACCTGATGCGCGAACTCGCCGGTCGCGGATCCCGGGCGCATTTCTATTTCGCGGTCGGTCCCAACACCCTGTTCGCTCCGCTGCTGGGGATCCCCTATCCCACCCTTACCCACGCGCGCCTGAAGCTCCTGTACGACGGCGGTGTCCGGTATCTGGCCCACCCGGGCGGATTCAATCCGCCCGGGCTGGTGCCGTGGAACCCGAACCACGAGATCGTCCTCGCTTTCCAGTTCGATCCGGGGCTCGACATCGGGGCGGAGGTAGAGCGTCTGGCCGCGGCGTGGGCGGGTGAGGAGCTGGCCGGGATCCTGGGTCGGGCCTGGGATCTGACCGAGAAGGCGATCCTCGCCTTCCCCGTGGTAACGCCGCTCTACGCCACCTTCGGATTCGTGTGGTACCGGCTGTGGGCCCGGCCGCTGGTACCCGATATCGAGGCGATCCCCGAGGCGGAGCGGGCCTATTACCAGAACTACATGTGCACCACCCCGCACAACCCGAACAACGTGGACCTGAGCCGGGACGTGCTCTTCACCCTGGCCGAACCGGAGGTCTGCCGCCGCGCCGTCGAACGGATCGACGCCAACCTGCGGGAGCCGATCGATGCGGCCGTCGAGCTGCTGGACCGGGCCCGGGCCCGGTCCCAGGAACTGCTGGGCGGGGACAACGTGATCGAGGATCAGTACGTGCGGATCAGTGCTCTGCGCTGCTGGTTCGAGACCCAGCGCAATGTCGCCGCCTGGATCGCCGGCGTGTACGGGTACCTGGCGGCCGGCCGGGCCGGTGACGAACGGGCGCGGAAAGAGAACCGGGCCCTGCTGCGGGAGATGGGCGAACGTGAGATCGAGAACTCCCGGCGCCTGCTCGCCCTGCTCGAGACCGGGGTCGAGTTCATGGCCACGACCGACCTGGGGGAGACACCGCTCATCCACGGGCGCAATCTGCGCGACCTGATCGAGCAGCGGATCGCCCTGATGACGGCGCACGCCGACGACGAACCCCGCCTCGATCCCGACTACATGATGCGCCGGGCGGGGGAACTCCTCTAGATGGTCCCGCGCCGCGCCGCCGCGTTCCTTCTGGGGGCGGGTCTTCTCGCCGGCGGAGCGTGTTCCTCCTCACCCCCGCCGTGGGCGGAGGGGGAACTGCGGATCTCCTTCACCCTGCAGGCCGAGGAAGGTTTCGATCCCTCACGTCAGACGGTGGTGTGGCTCGAAGATACAGCCGGACGCTATGCCCGGCCGCTCCTGGTCAGTCTCTGGACGGCCTGCGGCGGCTACTCCACCCGGGGCGTTTGTCCGGAGTGGAGCGCCGGGGCGGCGTGGGATGAAGTGAGCCCCGATCTCTTCGAGGCCGTCACCGCCGCCACTCCGCGCTGGGGCACGCAGACCGTGACCGTGGACTGCACCGCCGACACCCTGTGCCCCGGGCTCTGGTTCTACTGTGTCGAAACCCACCTGCAGGAGGACCGGAACATCCTCTTCCGCGGCC
>CAYSYY010000246.1:0-5836 GCA_964435265.1 uncultured Gemmatimonadota bacterium | reverse complement strand
GCCGCGAGATACCCGACGGAGGGGGCAGCTGGGGGGTGAACTACTTTGTGGAGGGAGCCGAACCGCCACCTCCCGGACAGCATTTCATGGCCTTCCACGGCGTTGTCTCACCCGGATTCTTCTCAACCCTCGGTATCCCCCTGCTCCAGGGAAGGAATTTCACCGACACCGATAACGCGCAGACCCCGCCGGTGGCCATCGTCAACGCTGCTTTCGCCCGACGGTGGTGGCCCGAAGAGAATCCGATCGGTAAACACATCTCCTACGGCCACGAACCCGGTCCGGGGGAGGCCTGGATCACCGTCGTCGGGATCATAGGGGATGTGCACAATCAGGGCTTCGATGAGCCGGTCGCGCCGCACATGTACCGGCCGATTGCCCAGCAGACCGAGAACTGGATGCAGCTGGTCGTCAGAACACGCGACGATCCCCGCCATCACGTCGAGGATCTGCGGGCGGCGATCTGGTCGATCGATGACAATATCCCCCTGGAGTCGTCCCTGACCGTGACCGAACTCATCCGCACCGCGAACTGGGAGGGCTATTTCTTCACCTATCTCTTCGTGATCTTCACCGCCATCGCCCTGCTGCTCGCCGTCGCCGGTGTCTACGGCGTGGTGGCCTTCATCGCCGGCCAGCGCAGCCACGAGTTCGGCATCCGCCTGACCCTGGGGGCCGATCCGGGCGGGATCAGGAGCATGGTCATGAAACAGGGGATCAGGCTCTCGGTGACCGGGGTCGGGATCGGCACCGTCATCGCGTTCATCGGCATGCAGTTCGCCGGGGCCATGATGCCGGGGGTGAATCCGGGCGATCCCGCGGTGTATCTGCTGGCGATCGTGCTCATGGGGGGGATAGCTCTGATCGCGAGCCTCGTACCCGCCCGGCGGGCGACGCGGATCGATCCGATCAGGATCCTGCAGAACGACTGACCGGTTCCCCGATCTTCTTCCGCAGCGTCACGGTTCCCTCGTCACTGAGGTCGCCGTCGGCGTCGGCCGCCTCCACCCGTCCCTTCATCAGGTCCGCCTCGAGCCAGACCCGGCACAGGACATCCACATCGAAGACCTCGAAATAGAGCCAGAAGGTCAGGGTGTCCCCTTCGGCCGCGACCCGGTGAAGCGCGGAGGTGTCGAGGTAGCCCTGCAGGGAGAGCGAGACCCGGCCGGCGTACTCCCCGCTCTCTTTTGCCGCCTCGAGCCTCACCTCGCCGGAGCTGTCGGAGAGCGTGAGTGATCCCTCCCAGGTGCCGGCGTAATCAGGTCCGGCCGTGCGGGCGGAACCGCGGGTCATCCAGGCACACCCCCCCGCGAGCAGCAGTACGAGCAGGGCGGCTCCGGGTGTGAGGATCGTCCGGGGGCGGCGGCGGCCGCGGGCTGGATTCACGGCACAACCCACGGCAGAACGCACGGCGAAATACCTGGCATGTGACGCGGCCGAAGGCAGAGCAGAACGCATGGCAGGAACCTTTCGCAGAGCCGGCGAGACGCCTGCCGGCTGTTCGTGTTGATATGTCCTACAATGTGTACGTATTGCCGCCACGCCAGGTTTCCCGGGAATCACATCATCGCATCATTCTGACAGCGCCCGGGTACCGATCTCCGGGTGTGCCTGGGTCCCGGCTCGACCGCTTCGAACCAGATGTCGTTCAAGGCTGATCCGTGGTCTGCTCCAGCGGCAGTTCCCTCTCCAGGAGGTCGGCCTCGAAGACCTCGCGTGTGTCGGGATCTATGAGCAGGGTGCGGATTTCGAAGGCGCCGAGGGTGAGATCGAAAGCTAGATCCAGGGGGGGGAGGATGACGGTGGTCGCACGCGGCCCGGGAAGCGGGTTGTAGAGGCGCAGGATGAGCCGATCGGACGCTTCGGCCAGCTTGCCGGCCGTGAGCACCATGGCATCGTCGGAGAGTTCGATCCAGGGGCGCGGTGCGCGCCCCTCCCCCGGGGGCGAGGCGCACAGCACCATCGGCCGCTCGTTCCAGGCCAGGGCCCGCCGGTCGATCCCCGGGAGCAGTTCGGCGGCCGGACCGCCCTCGATGCGAAAACGGAAGAACCGCTCACCGGTGTCGATGCGGGGGGTGAACCGGTCCTGGCGGACGATCGGCACTTCGTCAGCCACCGGATGACCGGCGTGGGCGGCCGAGCGCAGCAGGGAGAGCCGCAGCTCGCCGCCGGCGGCATCGAAACCGTGGGTCGAGTCGTTGATCACGGCCAATGCGGTCCCGCCGTCGGGAGAGAGGAGCCCCACCCACTTCTGGGCCATGCACTCCTCGCCGTCGCGGGCGAACTCCCCGGTGCCGCCGGCGACCTGCCCCAGGCAGCGCCCCCCGGCGAAGGGGGTCGGCAGGGTGAGCTTGAGCATGCGGTCCTTCTCCATCCAGTTCACCCGCAGCTCCACCTCGATGGCCGGGCCCGTTTTCGGGATCAGGTAGCGCAGGCAGAGAGCGGAGCGGTTGTACGCGAACAGGGCTTCCACGACCGTGCGCACCGGCCCCCGCTCGATGATCCGGACCGGGGCGAGGCGGTCGGCCTCCACCCCCGCGAACTCCGCGCTCTCGCGCGGCGAGAGCAGGCGGAAGGCCCCCAGGACATTGCGGAAGGAGCGTACCTTCATCCCCCACGGATCGGGTGAATCCTCGATCACGAGTGCCCGAAGGGCGCCGCGCGTCAGGCAGGTCTCCCCATCCACCGTAAAACGGTCGAGAAAACCGGTGCCGGGATCGATCGTGAGGGAGCTGCGGTCGCCGGCGAAGGTGAAGTCGGCCGGAGCCGCCGCTTCCGCCGCCGGCCGGGGGACGAGCTCGAGACGGCAGGTGAAGCGGTGCATGGCCGCCGGGGCGAGATCGGTCTCGAAGACGATCCGCTTGCGCTGGTCGGTGCTGATGTTGCTGCTCTCCTGCTCGAGCTGGAAGGCCACCGGCTCACCGCCGGAGTCCACCAGTTCGGGCTGCAGGAAGAGGGCGGGATCGTGGTTGGGCTCCGGGGGCTGGAACTCCGCCGTCACCGTCCAGCGGACCGGCCACGGATGGGGATTGTGGACGAAGATCGGGTACTCCCCCTCCCCCGCCCGCTCCTGCCCCGCCAGCAGGGCGAAGAAGGCGCGGGCGCGCAGCCGGCCGAGGATCTCGAGCCCGTGGTCGATCCGCTGCCGGGCGTACGATTCCACCTCCGCAACGGCCGAACCGGGCAGGATGTCGTGGAACTCACAGAAGAGCAGGTCCTCCAGGGCCGCCTCCAGCTCTGGATGCGGGTAATCCAGGAGCCCCTGCAGCCAGGCTCCGGTGAGCATCTTCTCGGTGCCGTAGAGCAGGTTCTCGAGGCGGCGGTGCCCCTGCTTGACCGCCGCCATGGTGGTATAGCAGCCGACCGCCCAGGGGTTCAGGTCGGCCTCGTACGGCGGCAGTTCCGTTCCGGCCTCGCTCCGGGCGGCGAAGTACTCCTCGGGGGTGCCGTGGAGGACCTCCCGCTCCTTCACCCTGCGCTGCAGTTTCCCGATGGCCTCGAGGTCGGTCCGGGAGGGTCCGCCGCCGTGATCGCCGATCCCCCAGAGCAGCAGACCGGCCTCCCGATCGGGATTGCGCTCCAGCCAGCCGCGGATCTTATCCGTCGCGCGGCCGCGCTCGGAGTTGTAGTGGTCGGGAGCCCGGTGAGCGGCGATGGTCGAGCCGTCGTAACCCACCCAGAGGAAATCGTCCCCCGGCAGATCCAGATCCCCCGGCCCGGGGCGGCAGAAGAGGTAGGCGTCGTACCCCGACCGGCGCAGTATCTGCACCAGCCCGCGGGTGTGCCCGAAGGAATCGAGGTTCACCGCGACCCGCGGCTCAACCTCGAAACGGTCCTGGAAGTAGCGCTTACCGATCAGGATCTGCCGCACCAGCGATTCCCCCGAGGGCAGGTTGCAGTCGGGCTGCAGGTACCAGCCGCCCATGATGTGCCAGCGGCCTTTCTTCACCAGCTTCCGGATGCGTTTGAAGAGTGCCGGTTCGTACTCCTCGACCCACCGGTAGAGGAGCGCCTCATTGTGACAGAAGATGAAGCCGCCGTATGCCTCGCAGAGATCGGCGGCGGAGCGGAAGGTGGCCAGCGTTTCGGCCAAACCCTCCTCCCACTCCCAGAGCCAGACCGGATCGAGGTGGGAATTGCAGATCAGGAAGAGTCGTTTCCCGGCCATGGGCGCGTTCCTTTCCCCTGCTTCCCCGGCGGGGATCACCGCGACCGGGGCAGATGGAGGGTCACGGCGATATCCTCCTCCGGATACGCCAGGAGGACCTCACCCGTTCCCCGGTGCAGGATCCGGGCGGAAGTATCGCACCCGATCCCCCCGCCGGCTGGAGCATCTCGCTCCAGGTACAGCTCCACGGTGTGCCCGCGCAGGTGCAGACGGGCCCCGGCGCCGGATTCACCGGGGAGCAGGCGCGGCCGGATGGTGAGCCCTTCAGGCCCCGGGCGCACCCCCAGGAGGTGATGCACAGACAGCACGATGATCTCGGCCCAGGTCCAGGGCGGCACGCCCACCTGCGGGTAGGGCGGGGAGACGCGCTCGCCGTAGTTCTCGAACCAGCTCCCGGCGGCCGCTCCCGGCACCGTCTCGAGCCAGGCCAGAATCCGTTCGACCTTATCGTACTCTCCCCGCTCCAACGCCGCCCGGGCCACGAAGAGCGAGGGGAAGGGCCAGCTCCCCGGCTGATCGGCTTCCGAAGCGATGTGATAACGGGCGTACCCGCCACCGGTCCAGTCCTGGTTCCAGAGTTCCTCGAGACTGTGCATGGTGGCCGCGGCGATCGGCGAGGCCGGATCAATGAGCTCCAGGGCGATCGGCAGGGCGGCGGAGGTGTCGGGATTGAGGGGATGGGAGCCGGGCCGGCCCAGACCCACCCCGGGGGGCAGTTCGAAAGCGGGGTCCGGAGTGATGGTCTCCTGCACTGCCCCGTCCAGCCCCCGGCGCTTGATGAAGCCGCGCCCGTCGTGCAGGGCGTACACCGGGTCTTCCAGAACCGCCCGCAGCAGCCTCCCGGCCCTGCGCTCCCAGCGTACAGCCGTCTCCGGCCGGCCGAGCTCACGGGCCATGAGGGCGGCTGAGCGCAGTCCGACCACGTTCCAGATCTGGTAGCTCAGCTCGAAGCCGGTCTCGATACCGAAAGCGGCGTGCCGCTCCCAGTACTCGCGCCGGTTGGCCAGCAGGCCGGGCGGATCGTGGAAGAAGGGGTTCCGGAAGGGGTAGTCGGCGACCCGCTCGATCCGCTCCCAGTGCCTGGCGATGAGGTCACTCTCGCCGGTCCAGAGCGTCCAGGTGGCCAGGGCATGCAGCAGCTCCCCGTTCTGATCGAGCTCCACCTCATCGGGCGGGCGCCGCCGGCTGGAATCGATGGTGTCGCCGGCCGCGCTCACAAACTCCGTCAGCAGACGCTCCAGCAGCCGGCCGGCAATGGCGTGGTGCCCCGCCAGGGTGAGCCCCACGGCCATGGCGGAGTGATCCCGCACCCACTCCCGGTTGTACTGCCAGATGCTGGCGTCCACCACGCCGGTCCGGGAAACCACCGCCGGGAGCTGGCAGGTAGACGCGGCGAAGAAGCAGTCGAGGGGTTCGGAGCCGGTGCGGATCCGGGCGGTGCGATCCCGGGATTCCCCGGTTCCATCTTCCATCGGGAGGGGATCGATCCGGGTGAGCCGGACCACCCCGTCGTCCGCCTCCAGGGTATAGGCGAGGGTGAGCTCGACCGAGCCGCCGGCGGGGAGGCGCAACCGCTCCTCCAGCTCCGAGGCTCCGGCGGCGGTGCGCAGTTTGAGGCGGCGTTCACACCCTGCTTCGTCGCCGATCGAAACGGAGCGCACCAGGAGC
>CAYSYY010000245.1:0-5848 GCA_964435265.1 uncultured Gemmatimonadota bacterium | reverse complement strand
GCCTCGTCACTGCCCGATTTCTACAAGGAACGACTGCTGCGCCTGAGTGACCGGGGCGGCGAAAGCGCTGAGGCAGAGAGAGATGAAAGCGAAGGCGATCGGTGCGGCGATGAGCTTTTTCATGCCGGGGTTCTCCTTGAACCTTGGGTTTCCCGCAGGAGCATGTTGCCGTCCCGGAGAGCAGGCGGACAACCATCGTTTTTCAGGTGTGTAAGTTATTCTACACCCTCGGTCGTGTCCAGCTTCGAACCCCGGCCGGATCTTTCTCATTTCCCCCGGCCGGGACGACCGACCGTCCTTCCTCATGATGACCCATCCATGGGATACGACGATCCCGGCGGAGCGGTGTTTAGGTGCTATTCCGGTCTCCGCCGGCTGAGCCGTCGGACCCGATCCCCCGGCTTCAGGAATCGAAGCGGATGGTGAAGCCCTCATCGCCCTCGGGCGGGAGCTCGCCGGTCTGCAGATCGGCGACCCGGGCACCGGCGGGTCCCCGGCGGACTTCCCCCAGGAAGGCACGCACCTCCCCGTCGGGGCCCTCCACTTCGAGTTCGACCCGACCGTCACGCAGGTTCCTGACCCAGCCGGCCAGACCGTGGGAGAGCGCGGCCCGCTGGCAGAACCAGCGGAATCCGACTCCCTGTACGAAGCCGGACACCCTGACATGCACCCGCTGCCGGTTCGATTCCTTTTCGGGCATGAGCCGGTCCTCCGCTCCTCAACCGGGCATGACGGCCCGATCCCGGGACCGCACCGCCTATCGGATCGGCGGGACCCTGCAGCGAACCGTAACGGGGGAACCGGATCGCTGTCAATCGAGCGGTCCCGTCCCGGGCGCGATCCACGGCAAGGGAGTACCGCCGGCGACGGTGAGGGAGTATTGTATACGCATGAGAGCTGACCGCGGCGTGCCCTGCTCCGGCATATGGTTCCTGGCGACCGCCATCCTTCTGGCCGGACCGCCGACGGCGATCAGGGCGCAGACGGAGACGGCCCTGCCCTCGATCTCCGGTTTCATCCAGGCCGGCTTCAGCGCCAACCTGGTGGAGACGGCCCTGGGATCACTCCCCACCATGCCCGCCGCGGGATCGGAATCGAGTTTCCATCTCCATCAGGCCCGCATCTACCTGCAGGGATCGCTCGAGGGCGGTCTCGGCTACACCGTGCAGACGAACCTCGCCGGCGGGTTCTCCCTGCTCACCGCCTACCTCAGCTACCGTCCCGTCGACGGTTTCGAAATACGGGCCGGACAGCTGCTCAAGCCGTTCGGCCGCGACCGCCTCCGACCCGTCCATCGGCTCATGGCCCTGAACCGGACGGTGTCCACCCTGCAGGTTGTGAAGGGATTGCACTACGGCCACTACGATATCGGTGTCATGGTGACGGCCACCCCGGGGCCGACGCTGCAGGCGGGCGTCTTCAACGGCAACGGTGCAGCGACCGGAACGGTACGCGACGATGATACCGGCAAGAACATCGTGGCGCGGTGCACGATCCCGCTCGGGAGTCTCGAGCTGGGAGCGGATGTGAGCCTGCTGCGGCTGGGACCGGATATGCCGGCTGAAGGCCGCAACAATCTGGCCTGGGGGATCGACGCCGCCGGCGAGGTCCGGGGCATCCGGTTCGAGGTGGAGATGATCTGTGCCGGGAACTGGACCCGGTACAGCAGTGTGACCGGTACGGCCCCGAAGATGTGGACCGCCGCGGCGACCTGCCTGGTTCCGCTGCCCGGCACTGATCACGGCCGGCTCCGGGAACTCGTAATCCGGGCGGAGCGGCTCGATCCCAGCGATACGATGGAGCGTGACGAGGTGCTTTACATCACCCCCAATCTCAACCTCCCGGTCTCGGAGGCGTCCCGTCTGCAGGTCGGCCTGCAGTACGAGGCGCCGCAGGCCGAGGGCGCCAGAAACGCCCTGAGCTTCGCCCTGCTATGGCAGGTCGACTTCTTCTGAGACCGGACGCGAGAGGAGCCGGACCGGACGTGGGGATTTTCGACCGTTTCAGGAAGGGACGCCGCCGCGGGAGCGGCGACGGGCTCTCGTCGCTGCACGGCGAGGAGATCCGGAACATCGTCGAAGAGAGTCTCGAGGCGACCGAGGCCACTCACGACCTGGTGGACCGTGCCCGGAGCGCCCACGAACGGGCCCGCGACCTGATGCGGCAGGGTCTGTATGAGGAGTCCCTGCAGCGCTTCCGGGAATCGCTCACCGCCTGGGAGGATCAGACCGCGGTCTGCCGCCGGGACGGCCTGCGTAACCTCTGGCGCGAGATGCCCGAGAGGGTCGCCCGTGAAATGGAGGAGGTTCGCCTCACCCACCTCGACATCCTCGATCCGGGATCCTTCCGGTACCTGCAGCGGCGAGCCCGGTTCCTCCGCCGCCTGCTCGCCGAGGCTCTCAGGCTCGGACGCAGCGGTGAGGGCGCATCGGAGAAGACCATCTACGACGCCTTCGGACCTTCCCAGCAGGATGAGGTCAGGAACGTGATCTTCCAGGCCCAGCGGCGCGGGTGGCTGAAGCGGGTGAACAGCGGCGGCCGGTACTACCTGCGGACCTCCGGGCAGGCGCCCGATCTGAGCAGTACCGACATCTCCGAGGGAGAGAACGGAGAACCGGCCGGGGCCGGATCGTGAGGATTTCTCGCCGTGCGGCCGGAACGGGGTGCTATGTCGCGACGTAGGTGACGACGACGTCGCGGCCGCTCTCCTTGGCCTGGTAGAGGGCGGTATCGGCGGCGGTGACGACCTCGATCGGCGACTTCATGCCTCCGACATACTCGGCGACCCCGATCGAGACCGAGACCCTGAAGGTATCGACCTCCGAGTACCCCGTCCCCTTCTGGATGCGCACGACCTCCCCACCGGTGACCAGGTACCGCAGCGTCGCCACCCGCTCGCGGATCCGTTCGGCCATCGCGGCGGCGCCGTTGAGAGCAGTGGAGGGGAGCACGCAGAGGAACTCGTCACCGCCGTAGCGTCCGACGATATCGATCTGGCGCAGACCTTCCTTCAGTACCCTGGCCACATCGGTGAGGATCACATCGCCGGTGCTGTGCAGGTGGGTGTCATTGATCCATTTCAGGTTGTCGATGTCGACCATCACCACGCTGAGCGCGAAACCGAAACGCCGGCTCTTCCAGCTCTCCTCGTCCAGCAGGCGCAGGATGGCACGCCGGTTGAAAACCCCGGTCAGCGCATCGGTGTTGGCGAGCTGTTCGAGCTGGTCGAGCCGCATTATGTCGTGGATGGTCCGGTAGGCGAACTGCACCACCAGCAGCATGAAGAGGCTGGCCAGGAAGAAGACCTCGGCGGCCACGAGATCCTTGCGCACCGTAACTCCGCTCACCAGGCTGTAGAAGTACACCGCATAGCTGATGGTGAAGAAACCCATGAGATTGCGCAGTGAAGGCCAGGGGGGGCGGTCGCGCAGGATGCCGATCAGGCGCTGGGTGCGCCATATGGCCGCGATCAGAACGATGAAACCGAGACCGATGAGCAGAGAGGCGATCAGCTCCACCTGGTGTTCCTTCTATCCGGGGTGATCATCCCACGCCTCGCTCCGCAACCCATCCCGTCCTTCAGGTAAACTGCCTGCGCTCCCGTCCGGACACGCACCTGGACAAGATGGTACTATCCACCTGTGACGTCTATTTCTTGTTGAACAAAGAAGTTACGGGTAATCCCGGGCCTGCATCTGCGGTCCGGCGGGAACCGATCGGGGGAGCTCCCGCACCTCGGATTCTGATCGGGCACGGATCAGTGGGAAAGTCCCGATTCCGGTCTCAATTTCGGTTGACTCGCGAGGGCGGCGACACTAATCTCGCCGCAGGTGCTTAACCCGGTTAAATAATAACCGAGTTAAGTAATCGGCTGTCATCGTGCGGAATTACAGGTTCTCTGCGTCGGCATCGAAGAGCTGGGATCACGATGGACTACCTCGGCCTGCTGCGAAACAGCCATATCTTCGCCGCCGCCGTGCGCGACGTCCTGGAACAGAAGTTCCTGGAGGCGACTGCTCCCTCCCACCTCACCCTGTCCCAGTTCCACCTGCTCAAGCTCCTCTCTATACGGGAGTACCACCACGTCGGAGAGGTGGCCGATTTCCTGGGCATGAGCCCCGCCGCGGCTTCGAAGAACATTACCAAGCTCGAGGGCCTCGGTCTGCTCGAACGTCACACCTCCGAAGGAGACCGGCGGGCCACCCAGCTCTCGATCACCCCCCGAGGCCGGCGCACCGTGCTGGCGTATGAAGAGTTCAAGGCGGCGCGTCTTTACCCGGTGCTCGAAGGCTTCACCGACGCCGAACTCGATGAATTCACCCGGCTCCTGGAACGGTTCTCGGTCGAGCTCTACCGGATGGAACAGGAGCACGGGACAGTGGAAGAGAACGGTTTCTGTCTGCGTTGCGCGGCCTACCTGGACAACTCCTGCCCCGTGGGGGCGTTGCGGGGAGGATGCCCGTACCAGAAGAACCTGGAGCTGGAGAAAGAGACCCCGGCCGGCGAGCCGGTGGCCGATACCCGGGAAGTACCGGACACTGTCACCTGATGACGGGAAGAGTCTGATGAAGTACTGGCGTAAACCTCTCGACCTGGACAGGGTCACCATCCCGCACGGGGAAGTGCTCATCATCGAGGACCGCTGCAAGGGATGCGGATTCTGCGTGGAGTACTGCCCCAAGGGCGTGCTTGCCCTCTCCGAGAGATTCAACAAGAAAGGCTACCACCCCCCCGAGGTCATCAAGAAGGGTGAGTGCGTCAACTGCAACCTCTGCGAGATGATCTGCCCCGATTTCGCGATCTTCAGCGAGGCCCTGCCCGACCAGGCGGTGGCCGAACTGCAGGCGCAGATCGATGCCAGGGGGGCCGAAGCATCGGGCGAGGGGAAGGAGGACACCCGTGAAAACTGATCCCAAAGGCGTCCTGACGGGGGCGCACTACCTCGATGGAGACTTCGCCGCCGGTGAAGGGGCGATGGCGGCCGGCTGCCGGTTCGTGGCCGGATACCCCATCACGCCCTCCACCGAGGTGGTCGAGAGGATCTCACGCCGCTTCCCCTTCATGGGCGGCACCTTCATCCAGATGGAGGACGAGCTGGCCAGCATGGCCGCGGTGGTCGGCGCCGCGTGGACCGGCACGAAATCGATGACGGTGACCAGCGGACCCGGCTTCAGCCTCATGATGGAGAACATCGGCCTGGCGGTCATGATGGAGATGCCCTGCGTGGTGGTGAACGTACAGCGGGGCGGCCCCTCGACCGGCCTGCCGACCATGACGGGACAGTCGGACATGATGCAGGCCCGCTGGGGCTCGCATGGTGATTACGAACTCATCGCCATGAGTCCGAAATCGCCCCAGGAGTCCTTCGACCTCATGATCGACGCCTTCAACCTGAGCGAGCTCTACCGGGTGCCTGTCATGTTCATGATGGACGAGTGCGTCGGGCACATGACCGAGAAGGTCGTCATCCCGCCGGCCGAGGAGATCGAGATCGTACCGCGTACGCTCACCGCGAAGAAACCCGGTGAATACTGGCCGTACGAAGTGAAGAACGGGAGTCTCGTCCCTGAATTCGCCCGGGCCGGTGACGGTTACCGCTTCCACTCCACCGGCCTGACCCACGACTACCGCGGCTATCCGGTCATGAGCGCCGAATGCCAGTGGGAGTGCGTGACCCGGCTGGTCGACAAGATCAAGAAGAACTCGGACGATATCGTCCGGTTCGAGGAAGTTGAAACCGACGGCGCCGAGGTAGTGGTCCTGAGCTACGGCATCACCTCGCGGGTGGCCCGGCTGGGGATCGAGATGGCGCGCAAGAAAGGCATCAAGGTCGGGGTGATCAGGCTGA